>NZ_JBZSYN010000008.1:0-4684 GCF_058622915.1 Thermohalobaculum sp.
GAGCCGCCCGGCGATCACGGCGCGGCGGAAGCGCTCGTAGACCCGGGGCCAGACGATGGCGTTGATGACGCCGGTCTCGTCCTCCAGCGTCATGAAGATCACGCCCGAGGCGGTGCCCGGGCGCTGGCGGGTGATGACCAGCCCGGCGGCGGCGATGCGGGTGCCGTCGGGGGTGTCGGCGACCCGGGCGGCGGTGAGGCAGCCGGGGAGGTCGCCGCGCAAGAGCGCGAGCGGGTGCGCGCGCAGGCTGAGGCGCAGGGCGCGGTAGTCCTCGACCAGCTCCTCGCCGGGGCCGGGCGCGGGCAGCGGCGCGGGCGGCTCGACCAGGCTCTCGCCCTGGGCGAAGAGGGGCAGGGGGGCGCCCGAGGTGAGCGCGCGCGCCGCCCACTGCGCGGCGCGGCGGCTCAGCCCGGCGGGGGCGAAGGCATCGGCGCGGGCGAGCCGGGTGATCGCGGCGCGGCCGAGCCCGGCGCGGCGGTGGAGCGCCTCGACATCCGCGTAGCCGTTGCCGCGGGCGGCGGCGAGCCACTGGCCGTCCTCCTCGCGCAGGCCCTTGACCAGGCGCAGGCCGAGGCGCAGCGCGGGGCCGCGCAGCCCGGGCTCGAGCGTGCAGTCCCAGCACGAGTGGTTGACCGAGACCGGGCGCACCTCGACCCCATGCTCGGCCGCGTCGCGCACGATCTGCGCCGGGGCGTAGAAGCCCATGGGCTGCGCATTCAAAAGCGCACAGGCGAAGGCCGCCGGGTGGTGGCGCTTGAGCCAGGCCGAGGCGTAGACCAAGAGCGCGAAGGAGGCGGCGTGGCTTTCGGGGAAGCCGTACTCGCCGAAGCCCTCGATCTGGCCGAAGCAGCGCTCGGCGAAGCCGGGGTCGTAGCCACGCGCGACCATGCCGCCGATGAAGCGGGTGCGGAAGTCGGCGACGTTGCCGGTCTTGCGGAAGGTGGCGAGCGAGCGGCGCAGGCGATCGGCCTCCTCGGCGGTGAAGCCGGCGGCGATGATGGCGATGCGCATGGCCTGCTCCTGGAACAGCGGCACGCCGAGCGTGCGGCCCAGCACCTCGCGCAGCTCGTCCGAGGGGAACTCCACCGGCTCGAGGCCGCGGCGGCGGCGGATATAGGGGTGCACCATGTCGCCCTGGATGGGCCCGGGGCGGATGATCGCCACCTGGATCACCAGGTCGTAGAAGCTGCGCGGCATCATGCGCGGCAGGAAGTTCATCTGGGCGCGCGATTCCACCTGGAAGACGCCGAGCGAATCGGCGCGGCAGAGCATGTCGTAGGTGGGCGCGTCCCCGGGTGGCAGGGTGGCCAGCGTGTAGCGCGTGCCGTGGTGCGCGGCGACCAGGTCGAGCGCCTTGCGCAGGCAGGTGAGCATGCCGAGCGCGAGGATGTCGACCTTGAGGATGCCGAGCGCGTCGATGTCGTCCTTGTCCCACTCGATGACGGTGCGGTCCTCCATGGCCGCATTCTCGATCGGGACCAGCTCGTCGAGGCGGCCGGCGGTGATGACGAAGCCGCCGACATGCTGCGAGAGGTGGCGGGGGAAGCCGATGATCTCCTCGATCAGCTGCATGGTCTGGACCAGGCGGCGGTCTTGCGCGTCGAGGCCGATCTCGCCGAGGCGGTCGGGGGCGATGGGCGCGCGCGACCAGCCCCAGACCTGGGAGGAGAGCGCGGCGGTGACGTCCTCGGACAGCCCCATGGCGCGGCCGACCTCGCGCACCGCGGCGCGCGCGCGAAAGTGGATCACGGTGGCGCAGAGCCCCGCGCGGTGCCGGCCGTAGCGGGCATAGATGTGCTGGATCACCTCCTCGCGGCGCTCGTGCTCGAAGTCGACGTCGATGTCGGGCGGCTCGTCGCGGGCCTCGGAGACGAAGCGCTCGAACACCATGGAGATGGTCTCGGGCGCGATCTCGGTGATGCCGAGCGCGTAGCACACGGCGGAGTTGGCCGCCGAGCCGCGCCCCTGCGCCAGGATGCCGCGCGCGCGGGCGAAGGCGACGATGTCGTGCACGGTGAGGAAGTAGGGGGCGTAGCCGAGCTTGCCGATCAGCGCGAGCTCGCGGGCGACCAGGTCGCGGGCCTTGGCGGGCGCGCCCTCGGGGTAGCGCCAGGCCAGGCCCTCGGCGGCGAGGCGCGCGAGCCGGGCCTGGGGCGGCTCGCCGTTGCCCTCGTCGGGGTACTCGTAGGCCAGCTCGTCGAGCGAGAAGGAGCAGCGGCGGGCGATCTCGCGGGTGCGGGCGAGGGCCTGGGGGTGGGCGTGGAAGATGCGCGCCATCTCGGCGGGGGCGCGCAGGCGGCGCTCGGCATTGGGCAGCGCCAGGCGGCCGAGCGTGTCGACGGTGCAGCGCGTGCGGATGCAGGTGAGCACGTCGGCCAGCCGCCGCCGCCCGGCCCGGTGCATCAGCGCATCGCCGGTGGCGACGGGGGGCAGGCCCGCGGCCGCGGCGAGGCGGGCGAGGGCGGCAAACCGCTCCGCGTCGCGGCCGTCATAGCGGGGGGCGAGGGCGAGGAAGGCGTGGCCCTCGAAGCGGCGCGCCAGCCGCCGGAGCTGCGGCAGCGCCGGGCCCGCGCCGCCCGGCGACGCGGTCTCCTGCGGTGGAGTTTCCTGCGGCGGAGTTTCCTGCGGCGGCGCCAGCGGGTCGGGCGGGCAGGCGATGAGGATCAGCCCGGGGTCGAGGGCGAGGAGGTCGTCGAGCGCCAGCGCGCAGGCGCCTTTCCCCGCCTTGCGCTTGCCCGCCGTGAGCAGGCGGCACAGGCGGGCGTAAGCGGCGCGGTCGGGGGCGAGCGCGACCACTTCGAGCGCCGTGTCGGTGAAGGCGAGGCGGGCGCCGATGAGGAGCTTCGGCAGGCTGCGGAGCCTGGGCCTTGGTGCCGGCGGCGGGGATTCGGCGGGGCGCGCGGCGGGGTCGGTGCGGACCTGGGAGCGGATGCGGGCACGCTGGCGCACGTCCTCGCCGGTGATGTTGCGCGGCTTGGTGCGGGGGGGCTCGCGCCTGAGCTCGCGCAGGCGGACATGGGCGCGGACCACGCCGGCGAGCGTGTTGCGGTCGGCGATGGCGATGGCGGCGAGGCCGAGCTCGGCGGCGCGCTCGACCATCTCCTCGGGGTGCGAGGCGCCGGTGAGGAAGGTGAAGCTGGTGGTGGTGCAGAGCTCGGCGCAGGTCATGGCGGGTCAGGCGAACGCGCCCTGCGCCCACCAAGCGGGGCGGGGGGCCTGGGGGGTGTGGAACAGCCACAGGCGCGGGCCCTCGGCGCAGGCGACGCGCCAGTAGTCGCGGGTGCCCGAGGCCCAGGCGGGATCGTGCCACCACCATTCGGGGGCGAGGCGCTCGGGGCCGTGCGCGGCGATGAGCGTGAGGGCGCGGCGGCGCCAGCGGAAGCGGGCGGGGGGCCGGGCGCGGCCCGGCGCGCCGGGTGCTGCGGCCCGAGGCCCCGGCGCGGGGCCGGGGCCCGGGGGCAGCGGGGCGGCCTCCTGCACGACCACCGGCTCGGGCGGGAACAGGGTCAGGGGGCGCAGCGGGCCGGGAGCGGGAAAGGATTCGGGGTCGCTCCAGGCCGCCGCGGCCTGGGTGAAGGCGCGCTCGGGGATGTGGCTCTCGGCGGGCATGAGGCGGATCAGGTGCTCGAAGCCGATGCGGTTGCCAAGCCGGGTGATGAGGTCGGCGAGCCGGTCGGCGCCGGAGGCGCGCGCGGCGGCGGGAGAGGCGGCGGAGGGGGGTGTGACTTGGGCGGGGCGCAGCGGCTCGACGGCGGTGGCCTCGAGGCGCAGCGCGTCGATGCCGTGGCCGGCGTCGATCTGGGCCAGCTTCGGCGCGAGCAGGGCGGCGAGGCGGGCGGGCGCGCGCAGCGGGCGGGCGAGCGTGATGGCGGCCTGGGCGTCGGCGCCGTCGACGCGGCGGGCGGTGAGGCGCAGGGCGCGCGCCCCGGCGGCCTGGCGCTCCAGCGCCCGGCAGAGGCGGGCGAGCAGGCGCTCGACCCCGGCCATGACATCGCTCTCGAGCCCGATCGGCTCGGGCAGGGTCAGGCGCACGGCGAAGACGGGGGCGGGGCGCGGCGGCGCGACCGGCTCGGGCTCGGCGCCGAGCGCCTGGTCGAGGCGGCGCAGCGTGGCCAGCCCGAAGCGCCGCGCCAGGGCGCCGCGGGGGATGCGCGCGGCGTCCTCCACGGTGGCAAGGCCGAGGGCGGCGAGGCCCTCGGCGGCCTCCGCCTCGAGGCGCAGCGCGGCCACGGGGAGCGGGCCGAGGGCGGCGCGGGTGTGGCCCTGGGGGGCGACGGCAAAGGGGGCGGCGGCGAAATGCGCCAGCGCCCAGGCGGCGCCCCTGGTGTCGGCCATCGCGGCGCGGGCGGTCAGCCCGAGCCCGGCGAGGCCGGCGATGAGCGCCTCGAGCATCGCCGCCTCGCCGCCGAAGAGATGGGCGCAGCCGCTGGCGTCGAGGACCAGCGCCTCGTTTCCGGTGGGTCCTTCTGTGCCCGCTTCTGTGCCCCTTTCGGCGGCGACGATGGGCGAGAAGCGCCCGGCCCAGCGCACCAGCGCCCGGCGGAAGGCGGCGAGGCGCCCGGGCGCGGCCGGCCGGGTCATCAGGCCGGGGCACAGGGCGCGGGCGTCGGCCAGGCCGAGGCCCGGGACGAGGCCCAGCGCGGCGGCGGTCGGGTTGAGCGAGACCAGCCGCAGCGCGCCGCGC
>NZ_JBZSYN010000009.1:0-7035 GCF_058622915.1 Thermohalobaculum sp.
GGGTGCGAGACCCGGTCGCGGTCGAGCCAGTCGTAATAGCGCGCCAGCGCCATGACGAGGGCGATCTTCATCAGCTCGGAGGGCTGCAGCTGCACCGGCCCGAGATTGATCCAGCGGGTCGCGCCCATGCCGGTGTGGCCCGCCACGGCGACCGCGACGAGCAGGGCCAGCGCGCCGATATAGGCCACGGGCGAGACGGCGCGGAAGAAGCGGATGTCGATCATGCCGACGATCACCATCAGCACGATGCCGAAGGCGAAGCGGCTCATCTGGCGCGCGGCCCAGGGATGCACCGAGCCGCCGGCCACCGAGTAGAGCATCAGGAAGCCGAAGCAGGAGATGGCGGTGATCAGCAGCACCAGCGGCCAGTTCAGCCGCAGGAGCTTCCTGACCAGGCCCGGATCGTCGCGCGGGGGGCCGAGGTTCATGCTCATGTGCGCAGCCTCGGCTGGCCGGCGGTGGGCGACGTGTCCGCGGGCCGCGGCTCGGGCTGGGGCGGTAGCCGGTCGGGGGCCTGGCCGGGGGGGTAGGCGCGCAGCGGGATGTCCGGGCCGTAAAGCGCGCGCAGCATCACGTCGCGGGCGATCGGCGCGGCGGTGTGCGAGCCGCCGCCGCCGTGCTCGACCACCACCGCGACCGCATATTTCGGCGCCTGGAACGGGGCGAAGCAGATGAACAGCGCGTGGTCGCGGTGGCTCCAGGGCAGGTCCTGGTTGCGGGTGAGGCCGGCGGCGCGCTCGGCCGCGGTGATGTTGCGCACCTGGCTGGTGCCGGTCTTGCCGGCCATCAGCGCCGCGGGGTCGGCGATGCGCGAGCGCCGGGCGGTGCCATGGGCGCCGTTGACCACGTCGTACATGCCCCCCTGCACCAGCGCCAGGTGATCGGGGCGCAGCCCGATCGCGGCGGCGTCGGCGACCGGCACGGGGTTGCCGGCACGGGCGCGAATCAGGCGCGGCGCCACAGCCCGGCCGGTGGCGATGCGCGCGGCCATCACCGCGAGCTGCAGCGGCGTGGCCAGCACGTAGCCCTGGCCGATGGCGGCGTTGAGCGAGTCGCCCATCTGCCAGGCGGCGTCGTGCGCCTGCTTCTTCCAGTCGCGGTCGGGCATCAGCCCGTCCTGCAGCGCCGGGATCGGCAGGTCGAAGCCGGTGCCGAGCCCGAAGCGCCGGGCCATCGCCGCCATGCGGTCGATGCCCAGCCGCTTGCCCATCTCGTAGAAGAACACGTCGCAGGACTGCTCGATCGCCTGGCGCAGGCGCAGATGCCCGTGCCCGCCATGCCGCCAGCAGTGGAAGACGCGGCGGCCGAGCTTCATGTAGCCGGGGCAGAACACCGTCTCGGTCGGTGTGACCACGCCGGCCGCGAGCGCGGCCAGCGCCACGGTCGGCTTGAAGGTCGAGCCGGGCGGATACATGCCGCTGGCCCACTTGTTGGCGAGCGGCCGGTGGTCGTTGTGCAGCAGCGCCTGCCAGTCGGTCGTGGAGATGCCGCGCACGAACAGGTTCGGGTCGTAGGAGGGGTTGGAGACCGCGGCGACGATGTCGCCGTTGGTCACGTCGATGACCACCGCCGCGGCGCTCTGGTCGCCGAGCCGCCTGGCGATGTCGGCCTGCAGGCCCAGATCGATGGTCAGGTGCAGGTCAGTGCCCGGCGTGCCCGGCTGGCGATCGATCTCGCGCATCACGCGGCCCATGGCGTTGACCTCGATCCTCAGCGTGCCGGCCTTGCCGCGCAGCTCGTCCTCGAGCGCCCGCTCGATGCCGGTCTTGCCGATCTGGAAGTCGGGGATCTGGAGCACCGGGTCGGGGGTTTTCTGGTCCTTCAGGTCCTTCTCGGTAACGCGGCCGACATAGCCGATGATGTGGGCGGTGAGCTGGCCGTCCGGGTACTGGCGCGAGAGCCCGACCTCGGGCTGCACCCCGGGCAGGGCGGGCAGGTTGGCGTTGACCGCGGCGAACTGGTGCCAGCTCAGGTGCTCGGCGGCGAGCACCGGGACGAAGGCGGCCTTTTGCAGCATCTCCCTGGAGGTATGGCGGCGCTGGTTCTCGGGCAGGTCGATGATCAGGCCGAGCTTGTCGAGCAGCTTGTGCACGTTGCCGGCCTGCTCGCGCACCAGCACGACCCGGTAGTTTTGCTGGTTGACCGCCAGCGGCGCGCCGCCGCGGTCGAAGATCTGGCCGCGCACCGGCGGGATCAGGCGGATGTTGATGCGGTTCTCCTCGGCCAGCAGGCGGTACTTGTCGGCATCGAGGATCTGCAGCTGGCGCAGGCGGAAGACCAGCGCCCCGCCCACGGCGAGCTGGAGCCCGAGCAGGATCAGCCCGCGCCGCGTGATCGGGCGGTGCTTCTCGCCCTCGCCATTGCCGTTGCCGTTGGCGCGGGCGTCGGTGCGGGGGCGCATGTCCGGACGCGGGCGGCCGTCGGGGCGGGGCTTGCGGCGGCGGAACAGGGCCATCGGCTCAGCCCTCCGCGGCGCCGGCGCGCCGCACGCCGAACGGCCAGCGCAGGAGCGCGGCGAGCGGCGGGTAGAGGGCGAGCGTGACCAGCCATTGCTGGCCCAGCTCGACCAGGTAGGGCGGGTGCGCCAGCACCAAGAGCACCATCAGCCACTGCGCCAGCAGCATGGCGGCGAAGGCGCCGGCGACGGCCAGCCACTCGGAGCCGAAGCCGCGCCGCGACAGCGGATCGGCGCCGGCCTTCAGCCCCTCGGAGGCGAGCACCAGGGTCAACGGGCCGGCCCCTGCAGGCAGGTCGGTGAGCAGGTCGCGGGCGAGACCGAGGCCGAAGATCAGCAGCAGCGGCACCGCCTGCGGGCGGCGCAGCGACCAGCAGGCGACGATGCAGAAGAGCAGGTCGGGCGACGGCCAGGCATCGGCGCGGAAGCCGAGCGGCGCCGATTCGATCGAGACCGCGACGAGCGCCAGCACGGACACGAAGGCCATGTTGGCGAGGCGCGCGGGGGTCAGCCAGACCGGCAACTCCATGGCTCAGCCTCCCGTTCCGGGCGGCGCCGGGGGTCCGGGGGCATCGCTGACCGGCGAGAGGATCAGGCCGGCGGGCTGATCGACCTTGGTGTTTGGGCTATAGCGCAGCAGGCGCACGAACTCGAGCCGGTCGTAGTCGGCGCTGAGCGCCACGCGCCAGCGGTTGCCGGGCAGGGCGATGACATGGCCGACCGGCAGGTCGGGCGGGAACACGCCGCCGTCGCCGGTGCTGCGCACCTGGTCGCCCGGCTTGATGGCGTCGGTCGCCTCGAGGAACTCGAGTTTGGGCGCCGGGGTGCCGTCGCCGGCCAGGATGGCGCGGCTGCCCGAGGGCTGCACCACCACCGGCACGCGCGAGGAGAAGTCGGTCAGGAGCAGGATGCGCGTGGCGTGCTTGCCGACCCCGACGACGCGGCCGACCAGCCCGCTGCCGTCGACTGCGGCGGCGCCGTCCATGACGCCGTCGCGGCTGCCGACATTGACCAGGGCCGACTGGCGGAACGGCCCGCCCGAATCGGCCATCACGTCGCCGGTGACGAAGGTGGTGCGCGGCGCCACGCGCACGTTGTTGAGCGCGCGCAGCTGGGCGTTCTCCTCCTCGAGCTGGCGCGCGGTCTCGCGCCAGGCGCGCAGACGCTGGATCTCGCGCCTGAGATCCCGGTTCTGGTCGTAGACGTCGAAGAATTTGCGATAGTCGTTGGCGAATCCGGATGCGAATTCAATGGGCTGGTCGATGAAGTTCATGGAGGGCAGCACCGCGTCGGTAAGCTCCATGCGCAGCCGGTCGAGGCGCGGGTTGTCGCTGCGCCACAGGATCAGCAGGAACACGGAGGCAAGGACGACGAGCCCGAGCAGGATGCGGTGAACCGTTCGGGTGAGTGCCGTTTCCTCGGGCGAGCCTGCTCGCCTCACCTCCCTCGTCCTCCCGTTGTCAGACGCCGACCTTCATCACGTGGCCGAGGCGGTCGAGATGCTCGAGCGCCCGGCCGGTGCCCAGCGCGACGCAGGCCAGGGGCTCCTCGGCGACCGAGATCGCCAGCCCGGTCTGCTCGCGCAGCACCACGTCGAGGTCCCTGAGCAGCGCGCCGCCGCCCGCGAGCATGACGCCGTTGTCGACAATGTCGGCGGCGAGATCGGGGGGCGTCGCTTCGAGCGCGACCATCACCGCCTCGACGATCTGCTGCACCGGCTCGGTCAGCGACTCGGCGATCTGGGCCTGGGTGATCTCCTGCTCCTTCGGCACGCCGTTGAGCAGGTCGCGGCCGCGGATCATAAGCGACTCGCCGACGCCGTCCGACGGCATGCGGGCGGTGCCGATGGAGTGCTTGATCTTCTCGGCGGTGGACTCGCCGATCAGCATGTTGTGCTGGCGGCGCAAGTGGCTGATGATCGCCTCGTCCATCTTATCGCCGCCGACCCGGACCGAGCGGGCGTAGACGATGTCCGACAGCGAGAGCACGGCGACCTCGGTGGTGCCGCCGCCGATGTCGACGATCATCGAGCCGGTGGGCTCGGTGATCGGCAGCCCCGCGCCCAGCGCCGCGGCGATCGGCTCGGGGATCAAGAGCGCCTTGCGCGCGCCGGCCGAGAGCACCGATTGCTCGATCGCCCGCTCCTCGACCGCGGTGGCGCCGTAGGGCACGCAGCACACGATCATGGGCTTGGAGAACATGGTGTTCGGCTGCACCTTCTTGATGAAGTGCTTGATCATCTCCTCGGCGACCTCGAAGTCGGCGATGACGCCGTCGCGCATCGGCCGGATCGCCTGGATCGAGCCGGGGGTGCGGCCGACCATCAGCTTGGCGTCCTCGCCGACGGCCTTGACCTCCTTGCGGCCCTGGATGGTCTGGTAGGCGACGACCGAGGGCTCGTTGAGCACGATGCCCTTGCCCTTGACGTAGACCAGCGTGTTGGCGGTCCCGAGATCGATGGCCATGTCGTTCGAGAAAATGCCGAACAAACCGTTGAACATGCGTTTGCCTTTTGCCTGCTCCGGCGCACCCGGGGACGACCCCGGGGTGATTCTCGCGCCGACGATGTCTTCGCGGTGATTCCCCTGCCCGGAAAATCTCTGCCCTGCCAAAGTCTCCGGCGCTTTCCCTCGCGTGCGCCCCGGAGAGGCGGTCTCGGGGGCCGCCTTGGGCGTCGCTTATATGCTGCGAGCCCGAGGGGCGTCAAAGAGAAAGCTGGGTGCGCGGGCGCCCGCGGTGCGGTGGCGTGTCGCGGCCGGAGGGGCAGGGTGCGGGGGCGGGGGGGGGGCGGTCGGGCGGTGGCCGGGCGGTTGGCCGAGAGAACGGGCCCGGGAGTCGATCCGGGGCCGCGCTTGTGAAGCGGCTTCGAGGAGGTCCCGGCTCGGGGGCCGGGACCAGTGTAGAGGATGGAGCTGGGGCCTGTGGGAGGAGGTCCCGGCTCGGGGGCCGGGACCAGTGGTGATGTGGGGCCGGGGCCTGTGGAGGTTTGGGCCGGGGCCCCGTGCGGGCGTGGGGAGCTCAGACCGCCACGGCGGGCTTGGTCTTCTGGCGGCGCACCAGGAGCTTGTTGAGCGCGTGCACATAGGAGCGGCAGGAGGCCACCACGGTGTCGGTGTCCGACGACTGGGCGGTGACGATCTTGCCCTCCTCGCGCATGCGCACGCTGACCGTGGCCTGGGCGTCGGTGCCCTCGGTCACGGCGTGGACCTGGTAGAGCTCGAGCGTGGCGTGGTGCGGCACCAGCGCATTGACCGCGTTGAAGGCGGCGTCCACCGGGCCGTCGCCCTCGGCGGTGGTGCGCTGTTCCTTGCCGTCGATCTCGAGGATGATGTCGGCGGACTGGGGCGCCTCGGTGCCGCAGATGACGCGCAGGAACTTGAGCTTGATGCGCTCGGCGCCGGCATCGGCCGTGGCCTCCTCGACCAGGGCGATGATGTCGTCGTCGAACACCTCCTTCTTGCGGTCGGCCAGGGCCTTGAAGCGCACGAAGGCCTCCTGCAGCGCGTTCTGGCCGAGATCGACGCCCAGCTCCTTGAGCTTCTCCTTGAAGGCGTGGCGGCCCGAGTGCTTGCCCATGACCAGGTTGGACTTGGTCAGGCCGACATCCTCGGGGCGCATGATCTCGTAGGTGCCGTGGTGCTTGAGCATGCCGTCCTGGTGGATGCCGGCCTCGTGGGCGAAGGCGTTCTTGCCGACCACCGCCTTGTTGTACTGGACGGGAAAGCCGGTGATGCCCGAGACCAGGCGCGAGGCCTGCATGATCCGGGTGGTGTCGATGGCGGTGTCGTAGGGCATCAGGTCGTGGCGCACGCGCATGGCCATCACGACCTCCTCGAGCGCGGTGTTGCCGGCGCGCTCGCCCAGCCCGTTGATGGTGCACTCGATCTGGCGCGCGCCCGCCTCGACCGCGGCCAGCGAGTTGGCCACGGCCATGCCCAGGTCGTTGTGGCAGTGGGTCGAGAGGGTCACATGCTCGATGCCCGGCACGCGCTCCCTGAGCATGCGGATGATCGCGGCCGACTCGCCGGGCATGGTGTAGCCCACCGTGTCGGGGATGTTGATGGTGCTGGCGCCGTTCTCGATCGCGGTCTGCACCGCGAGGCACAGGAAGTCGCGGTCCGAGCGCGTCGCGTCCTCGGGCGACCACTGCACGTCGTCGACGAGGCTGCGGGCGTGGGAGACCGATTTCTCGATCTGCTCCAGCACCTGGTCGCGCGTCATCTGGAGCTTGTGCTGCATGTGCAGGTCGGAGGTGGCGATAAAGGTGTGGATGCGCTTCTTGGGCGCGTATTGCAGCGCCTCGTAAGCCCGGTCGATGTCGGCCTTGCCCGAGCGGGCGAGGCCGGCGACGGTGGCGCGCTCGATCACGCGCGCGATCTCGCGCACCGCCTCGAAGTCGCCGACCGAGGCGATCGGGAAGCCGGCCTCGATGATGTCGACGCCCATCTCGTCGAGCAGCTGGGCGATCTGGAGCTTCTCGTCGAGCGTCATCGAGGCGCCGGGCGACTGCTCGCCGTCGCGCATGGTGGTGTCGAAGATCTTCACGCGGTCCGATACCGCGGGTTTCGTGTTGTCGGTCA
>NZ_JBZSYN010000010.1:0-4360 GCF_058622915.1 Thermohalobaculum sp.
AATGGCGCCGCCACTACAACACCGTCCGACCCCACGGTGCCCTCGGCTGGAAGCCGCCAGCTCCGGCAGCCATCGTCCAGATGGACCAAAGGCCCCTCATGCACTAACAATCAAGTCGGACCACTCAGTGGGGGCTCCCCACACTTACCCGTCAAAAAGCTGCTCCGCCTGCTGGAACAGGGCCGGCACGCCCCCGGTGTGCAGTACGCAGACCGGCTCGTCGGCCGGCACGAGGCCCCTTGTGGCAAGGTCGAGCATGCCGGCGAAGGTCTTGCTGGTGTAGGTCGTCTCGAGCAGCAGCGCCTCCTCGGCGGCAAGGGTCCGGATCGCCGCCAGCCCCGCCGCCGTGGGCTGTCCGTAGCCCGCGCCGAGATAGTCGCCGTGATAGTGCGTGACCCGCTCCGGAATCCCGCCAGGCCGCACCCCGGTCTCGACCGCGAGGCCCGCGAAGATCCGCTCTACGCGCTCCTGCAGTTCCGGAACCGAATACTCGACCGTCACCAGGTGCACCTCGAAAGGCCAGCCCAAGAGGGCGCTGCCGAAGAGAAAACCGGCCTCGGTCGCGCCCATGGACCCGGGGAGAAAGACGTGGCGAAGCTCGACGCCTGCGGCGAAGGCCTGACCATGGAGCTCCCGTGCCGCGACGACATAGCCGAGCGCACCAACCACCGGGTCGCCGACGATGTAGGGCCGCCGCCCGGCACTTCGCAGTTCGTCCCGGATCCGCAGCGTCTCCTGGGCGCGCAGGTCCTCGTCGACCGGTCCGATGAAGCGGATGTCCGCGCCGTAGAGCCTGCTGAGCAGGAGATTGCCCGTCGGCACCGCCGGCGGGTCGTCATTGTGCACGACAACGCAGTCCAGGCCTGAGCGCGCGGCGGCGGCGGCGGTCAGGCGGCACTGGTTCGATACGGCCCGGCCGGCCGCGAGGACAATGTCGCTGTCTTGCGACAGGGCGTCGCCCAGCCAGAACTCGAGGCTGCGCAGCTTGTTGCCGCCCAGGCCCAGAGGCATCGCGTCATCGCGCTTCACATAGACGCCCCGATGGCCTGTCCTCGCCTCCATCCGGCGCAGGCGCTCGAGCGGTGTCGGGCCGTCGAGGAGCCGCACGCGGGGCTTTCCCATGAACATCATTTCCCGGCCTCCCGTGGTGGCGACGATACCCCGATGCCGTCGCCGGTCCACGTCGATCTCGTCATGACCATGTGGCCACGGTCTGGCCGAGGCTCCAAGGACTCCAGGCATAAGGTCGGCGTGCCGTCCGGGCGCCGAAGCGGTCAGCTCGCCGGCCGCCGGTCCGACGCCAGATAGGCGGCAATCCGCGGCCGCGCCGCGATGGTCTCTTGGAACCGCTCGAGACGCGGGAAGCCCTCCAGCGTGGCACCCTCGATCCAGGTCGTCACGGAGTCGAGCACATCCCACATGGCGAAGTCCGCATGGGTCAGGTCCCGCCCGACGAAGACGCCGGTATCGCCGTTGAGCGCCAGCAGGCCATCGAAGCTCATCAGCCAGCGCTTCCGCCACGGACCCGCCACGAACGCAGCCTGTGCAGCGGGCGGATCGGACGCAAAGAACAGGCCAAAGTACAGGCATCGCAGGTCCTCGGCCCCCCAGCAGATGGCATCCGCCTTTGCCCTTTGTTGCAGATCCGCCGGCGCCAGTCCGTGCTTTGCGGCCAGGTAGGAGAGAATGACCGGCGCCTGGCAGAGCCTGAAGCCGTCGTCCTCGAGCATCGGCACGGAACCGAAGTAGAGCATCTTCGGGCCCTGCGCCTGCAACGCCCGAAGCTGCGGGCTGTTGCGCGCGATCTGCACCTCCTCGTAGTCCGCGCCCAGCTCGTTGAGGAGCAGGCGCACCTGCTCGCCGCGGCCGCGCTTGTTCCAGTAAGTGAGCCTGTACGCGCTCATGGCTTCGCCCTCCCAATGTCGCGATCGTCTGAGAATAATGCCATCGGGTTCCGCAGGGCAAAATCACGGTGACCCAGACGGCGTCCCGGCCCCGGCCACGAGCCAATGCACCGAATGCGATCGGGCTTCTCTTTCCTGACGCCAACTTCTCCATCTGCGCAGCGAACAGCCCTATGGGCACTTTCGCGACGGTGGCGTCCTTGCCCACGCTCTCCTGGGCCCGTCTTCGGTCCGAAGGAGACGAAGGATGAAGCCGGCCGCAGACCTCGATCGCGCGCTCGAGATCGCGCAAAGGTTCGACATCAGTCGGGAGGCGGCGCCGCGCCGCTATCTCAACCTGCATGACGATTGCCTCGCGGCGGTATTCACCGCCGATAAACCCGCCTCCCTGATCCGGCGTAAGCGTCCATTTCTGACACGTCGGTCAGTTGCCGGCGTCTTTGGCGGTCCAATTCCAGGGGAGGAGCTCGTCGATGCGATTGATGGGATGGCCGTTTGTCAGGCGCTCGAGGACGTCCGTCAGCCAGGCCTGAGGGTCGATGTCATTGAGCCTGGCGGTCGTGATCAGCGTGCTGAGCATCGCCCATCTCTCGGCGCCGCCATCGGAGCCGGCAAAGAGATGGTTCTTGCGACCAAGCGTGACCGGCCGGATGGCGCGCTCGACCGTATTGGTGTCGAGTTCGCTCCGGTCGTCGTCGAGGAAACGGCAGAGCGCCGGCCAGCGCGCGAGCGCGTAGCGGATCGCATCGGCCAGGCCACTGCGCTGTGGCAGCCGCGGGATCTGCCGCTCGAGCCAGGGCCTCAGGGCATCGACGATCTCGCGCGAGCGTTGCTCCCGTGCTGCCTGGCGGGAGGATGCCTCGCAACCACGGATCTCCGCCTCGATCGCATAGAGGGCTGCGATACGACGCAGCACCTCGGCCGCGATCGGTGAGCCCGTTGTCTGGTGCACATCGTAGAATTTTCGCCGTGTGTGCGCCCAGCAGGCGGCGAGCGTGATATCGCTCCGTACTGCCAGCGGCTCAAAGCCGGCATAGCCATCGACCTGCAATATTCCCTCGAACCGCTCCAGATGCGCCGCCGGCCGTTCAGCCCGGCGATCGGGACTGTAGGTATAGAGCACGGCCGGCGGACCGGCCCCGCCCCACGGTCGGTCATCCCGGGCGTAGACCCAGAGACGGCCAGTGCGTGTTCGCCCGCGGCCCGGATCGAGGACGGGCAGGACCGTGTCATCGGCGAAGACCCGCTGTGCCGCCATCACGTGGTCCGCGATGCGGTCCCGGATCGGAGAGAGCCACCAGGCCGCGCCCGCTACCCAGTTCGCCAGTGTCGAGCGGTGCAGCATGACACCCTGGCGGGCAAAGATCTGGCTCTGCCGATAGAGCGGCAGGTGGTCGCAATATTTCGCGATCAGGACATGAGAGAGCAGCGCCGGGCTCGCCAGCCCCTTCGCGATCGGGCGCTCCGGCGCGGCCGCCTGGTGGATCGCACCGCAGGACCGGCAGCCATACTTCGGGCGGCGGATGCGCAGCACCCTCAGCTGCGCCGGCACATGATCGAGCATCTCGCTGACGGTCTCGCCGATCAGGTGCAATGCCCCGCCACAGCAGGGGCAGGAATTCGCGTCGACCGCGACGGTCCGGTCTTCCCGGGGCAGATGATCCGGCAACCTCGCGCGCCGGGCGGTGCGGTCTGCCGGCCCTGGCCGCTTGCCATCCGATCGGACCGCGACCTCCTCTGCATCCGCGAGATCGGCGGCGAGATCCTCGAGCCCGAGCTGCAACTGGTCAGGGTCGAGCCGTTCCGAGCGTCGCCCGAACTGCATCCGCTGCAAGGACTTCAGAATGCGCTTCAGCCGATCGATCTCGGCCTCCGCCTCGGCCCGCGCGCTGTCTCGCTCGCGGACCAGAGCGCCGATCATCCGGTGCAGCGTCTCCACGTCGTTCGGCAGGGCGGCAAGGTCGATCGACATGGTCGGATCATACCATGCCACAACCTCATGCCGCGGGACGAACACCAGCCCGAGTCAATCCGCCGCAGGCGCGATCAGCCCGCGGCCGCCGGTTGCAAGCGCCGCTCTGGCACGCGCCAGTCGATCCCCTCGAGCAACATCGAGAGCTGCGCCGAACTGAGCGCGATCACGTCCCCCGCGACTTCCGCCGAAGGCCAGGGAAAGCTCCCCGCATCCAGTCTCTTCGTGAACAGGCAAAGGCCGGTGCCATCCCACCAGAGGATCTTGACCAGGTTCGCCTTGCGCCCGCGGAAGGCAAAGAGATGGCCCGAGAACGGGTCGGCCTTCAGCACGCCCTGCACCAGCATCGCCAGGCCATCCATCCCCTTGCGCATGTCGGTGAAGCCGAGCGCGAGATGCACCTTCATTCCCGCTGGCGCCAGCATCATTGGCCTGCTCCTTCGAGCAAGCTCACGAGCCGTCGGATCGTCTTGGGATTGATCTC
>NZ_JBZSYN010000011.1:0-15589 GCF_058622915.1 Thermohalobaculum sp.
CCATCGAGCTCGAGGCCGAGCGGAGCGAACATGGCGTCGAGCTCGAGCTGGTGCCGCCCGACGATGTCGAGGGCGCGCGGCGGCATGGCGGCCTGCTGGTCCGGCCCGGCTTCGGCATCCACCCCTTGCGGCTGGTTCGGGCGCTCGCGGACCGGGCGGCGCAGTTGGGGGTGCGGGTGTTCCCGCGCTCGGAGGTCGTTCGCTGGGAGCGCGACGGAGCCCGACACCTGCTGGTGACGGCGGCAGGCGCGGTCGCGGCCTCGCGCGTGGTGCTTGCGACCAACGGCTTCACGCCCGACGGGCTCCACCCGCGCTTCGACGGCCGGGCGGTGCCGGTGATCTCCAACATCGGCGTGACGCGGGTGCTCACGGAGGCGGAGCGCGCCTCGCTCGGCTGGCTCGGCGAGCGGCCCGGCGCGGACACGCGACGCCTGCTAAGCTATTTCCGCCTGCTGCCCGAGGGCCGCTTCCTGATCGGCATGCGCGGCGACATCCATGGCTCGGATGCGGGCGCCGGCCGCATGCGCCGCGCGGTCGCGGCGCGCATGGCACGGCAGTTCCCCGGGCTGGCGCGGGCGGAGCTGACCCATTTCTGGCGCGGCCCGATCTGCGCCACGGCGCGGATGGCCCCTTCTGTCGGCCTGGTGCGGGACGACGCCAGCATCGGCTTCGCCTTCGGCTGGCACGGCTCCGGCATCAACGGTGCCCAAGTGGGCGGACGCTTTCTGGCCGAGGTTCTTGGGGGCAAGCCAGAACGCCACATACCGGCCCCCTTGCGCGACCTGGCGTTGCGCCTGCCCCTGCCCGGGCTGCGCCCGTTCTATGTCGGCGCGATGCAGGGTCTGTTCGCGATCAAGGACGCGCTGGGCCACCTGTGAAGGGCTGCGGGCTCAGGCGCCGATATAATCGCCGATCGTCTGGATGCTGTTGCGGACCTCCGCCACGCCGGCATGCGCCTGGACCGCTGCGGCGATCTCGCGAGCCTGGAGCCATCCCTGCACGCCGCCCGAGAGCGTGACGGCGCTGCCCGTGACCGAGATGTGGACGTTGCGGGATGGCCCCGCCAGGGCCGGATCGTTGGCCAGGAACGAGGCAATCCGCGCCTCGGCAAGGCGGTCGGCGAGGACCTGTCTGGACTGCTCGGTCTCTCGGAAGGTCGGGCGAGAGACGGCTTCGACGATGAGATCGGCGGCGTCCTCCGGCGTGAGCCGTGCCGTGTTCACGACCATGTCGTAGTTCAGCGGGTCCCGCCAGTCTCCGCCGGAAAGGCGCTCGAAGACGCTGCTGTGCAGGTCGTCGCTGCGATGGATCTCGCGCCGCGCATTGTGCTCGGAGATGCCCAGGCGGCGTACGATCTCGTCGACGCGGTCCTGCATCGGCGCACAGACGCGCAGACAGAAGATGTGCGGGATCTGGTGCAGGAGCCGGACGGCGCCCCATCCGCGGATGACGACGTTGCCGCGGCTGGCAAGCTCGAGCAGTTCGACCGGCGTCATGCGGCCAGTCCGGTGCGATGCGCAATTGGTGTTGCAGCCGTCGCCAAGGAGGCGCTTGACCTCGCTTGGCCCATCCAGCTGGCTCGGGTCGGTTGGGTCGCTGATGAGTTCGTGGTAGATCAGCCTGGATTTGAAGTAGCCGGCGAGATCGCGGGCAATCTCCTTGCCAAGGCTCCCCATCTCGCGGGTCATCGCAATAACCGTCATTAAAAAATCTCCTCGCTTCGATAGCCGCCGGTCGTCTGGGGAACCGCCTTGAGGTCGGTCCATGATCGGCCGCGGCGCGGGGGAATGGTTTCGATGAACGACTGAGTCGAGTCTGTAACCTTCGTCACATCGTGTCGAATGATGTGGCTGGCTGGCAAGATTCTGCCAACGCTGGGCGCGGCCGGTCCGATACCTAGCGGACCCGGGACTATGGCGGTCAAGATGTTGCGCCCGACCGGGATAGCCTGCTCTAATGGGCGGATCGAGCAGACACGATTCGGGATAACAGAGCACATGAGTGCCAGCGACCTATTCACCCAGGCCGCCGCCGAGAACGCCTACTCCGCCGCAACCATCGAGGTGCTCGAGGGTCTCGAGCCGGTGCGCCGGCGGCCAGGCATGTATATCGGCGGCACCGACGAGCGGGCGCTCCACCACCTGGTCGCCGAGGTGCTCGACAACGCCATGGACGAGGCGGTGGCCGGGCACGCCAGCCGCATCGAGCTGGAGCTGGTGGCCGACGGCTCGGTCGCGGTGACCGACAACGGGCGCGGCATACCGGTGGACCCGCACCCGCGCTTCCCCAGGAAGTCGGCGCTCGAGGTCATCATGACCACGCTGCACTCGGGGGGCAAGTTCTCGGACAAGGCCTACCAGACCTCGGGCGGCCTGCACGGCGTGGGCGTCTCGGTGGTGAACGCGCTGTCCGACCGTCTCAGGGTCGAGGTGGCCCGCGGCAAGCAGCTCTACGCGCAGGAGTTCTCGCGCGGGCAGCCGAGGGGCGGGCTCGAGACGCTGGGGCCCACGCCGAACCGGCGCGGAACCGTCGTGCGCTTCCACCCCGACCCGCAGATCTTCGGCACGCGGACCGGGTTCCGCCCGGCGCGGCTCTACAAGATGGCGCGCTCGAAGGCCTACCTGTTCAGGGGCGTGGAGATCCGCTGGCATTGCGCGCCCGAGCTGTTGGGAGAGGGCGACGAGACGCCGGCCGAGGACACCTTCCACTTCCCCGGCGGGCTCGAGGACTTCCTGCTGCACGCGTTGGAGGAGCACGAGTTCTTCGGCGAGCGTCCCTTCGCGGGGCGCGTCGAGTTCGCGGACTCGAAGGGCTCGGTCGAGTGGGCGCTGACCTGGACTCCGGGGCGCGACGCGCTGGTCTCGTCCTACTGCAACACGATCCCCACGCCCCAGGGCGGCACGCACGAGGCCGGGTTCTGGTCGGCAGTGACGCGCGGGCTGCGGGCGCATGGCGAGCTGGCCGGCAACCGGCGCGCCGCCAACATCCAGCGCGAGGACGTGATGGGCACGGCCGCCGCGATCATCTCGCTGTTCATTCGCGAGCCCGAGTTCGTCGGCCAGACCAAGGACCGCCTCGCCACGACCGAGGCGCAGAAGCTGGTCGAGGGCGCGGTGCGCGACCGCATCGACCACTGGCTGGCGGGCGACCCGAAGCTGGCCTCGGCGATCCTCGACTATGTCGTCGAGCGGGCCGAGGAGCGCCTGCGGCGCCGCGCCGAGAAGGAGACCGAGAGGAAGACCGCCACCAAGCGGCTGCGCTTGCCCGGCAAGCTGGCGGACTGCTCGGCGGCGAGCCGCGAGGGCTCGGAGATCTTCCTCGTCGAGGGCGACTCGGCGGGCGGCTCGGCCAAGCAGGCGCGCGACCGCAAGTTTCAGGCGGTGCTGCCGCTCAGGGGCAAGATCCTGAACGTGCTGGGCGCCTCGGGCGCCAAGCTGGGGCAGAACCAGGAGCTGAGCGACTTGTGCCAGGCGCTGGGCGTGGGCATCGGGGCGAAGTTCGCCGCCGAGGACCTGCGCTATGACCGGGTCATCATCATGACCGATGCCGACGTGGACGGGGCACACATTGCCTCGCTGCTGATGACCTTCTTCTTCGCCCACCTGCGGCCTCTGGTGGAGGCGGGGCACCTCTACCTCGCCGCGCCGCCGCTCTACCGGCTGACGCAAGGTGCGGTCTCGGCCTATGCGCGCGACGAGGCCGAGAAGGAGCGGCTGATGGCCGCGGGGCTGGGGGGCAAGGGCCGCATCGAGGTCAGCCGCTTCAAGGGCCTGGGCGAGATGATGCCGCGGCAGCTGCGCGAGACCACGATGGACCCGGCCACGCGCAGCCTGATCCGGGTGAGCCTGGCCGAGGACGAGCCGGGCGAGACCGAGAGCCTGGTCGAGCGGCTGATGGGCAAGAAGGCCGAAATGCGCTTCCGCTACATCCAGGAAAACGCCCGCTTCGCCGAGGATCTGGACGTCTGAGGGCCGCCGCCGGGGCCATGCTTTGGGGCGCCGCAAGCGTGTCCAAATTTGGACGCAACATAACCAATTGATTTAATTATCTTTCTAAATTGGACAGGATTCATGGGCAACGCCTGCCTCAGAATGAAGGCGATGGTCCCGTCCCTCCCGCCAAGGCGGGCGGATGCGGTCATATGAGGCCTTGGCCCCCTCCGCGACGACGAAGCGAGAAGCGCGCAAGCCTGCGTTGAATCTGGCAGGCATGAGGCTTCCCCCGCCGCCCGATCCGTGAGACATGAAGGGCACGAGGGGAGCCTCCCGCATGAAAGCCATTCCCGAAACGCCGCAGGCCGGCGTCGCGATCATGGCGGGCGCGATGCTGTTCGCGCCGTTCATGGACATGTTCGCCAAGCTGCTGACCGAAACCATGTCGCCGGGTTCGATCGGGGCGGCGCGCTTCGCCATGCAGTCACTGATCCTGCTGCCCTTCGTGCTGGCGCTGGGCCAGTGGAGCCGGCCCACCTGGCTGCACGCGCTGGCGGGGTGTTTCCTGGGCTCGGGGCTCTTGTGCATCACGTCGGCGCTCAAGTACATGCCGGTGCCCAACGTCATCGCCATCTTCTTCGCCGAGCCGCTGATCCTGACGCTGCTGTCAGCCTATATCCTGGGCGAGGGGCTGGGCTGGCGGCGCCTGGCGGCGGTCTCGGCCGGTCTGGTCGGCGCGCTGGTGGTGATCCGGCCGAACTGGGACGCCTTCGGGCCAGCCGCGGTCTACCCGCTGGGCACGGCCTTCTGCTTTGCCTGCTACCTGCTGATCACGCGGATCATGACGCGCACCGGCGGCCGCGTGGCGCTGCAGTTCTGGGTCGGCGTGTTCGCCACGCTTGCGCTGGCGGCGGCGATCGCGATCGGCGCGCCCTTTCACGCGCCCGCGCTCGCGCTCACCTGGCCGGGCCGTCACGAGATGTTGCTGATCCTCTGCGTCGGCTTGCTCGCGGCCGCAAGCCACCAGATGATCGTCAACGCCTTCGCCCGCGCCGAGGCCGGCACGCTGGCGCCGCTCCAGTATCTTGAGATCATCTCGGCCACGCTGATAGGCTGGTTCGTGTTCGGAGATTTTCCCGACGCATTGACCTGGCTGGGCACGGCGATCATCATCTCGGCCGGGCTCTACGTCATTCATCGCGAGCGGCAGCTTGCGCGGCGTCAGGCCATGCTGCTCACGGAGCCGGGGGGTGAGGTGCCATGAAGCTGCTGCTGCCTGCAGCGCTGTGCCTGGTCGGCATGCTGGCCGGTTGCGAGAAATCCGACATCAGCGATCTTGGCCGGCGCGAGATGACCAGCGTCCAGACGCTGCTCAAGCTGCAGCAGAGCCACGGCGCCGTGCTGGTCGAGATCTACGGCGCGCCTTGGGAAGGCGCCGACCCCGCCGAGATCGCCGGCACCCTGCGCATGCCCAAGGGGCCGGGCCGGAACATACGCTTCCAGCCGGTGACCCCCGGCCAGGGGCTGGTCGGCGACGGCGCGCGGCTGGTGATGCTGTTCAATCCGACGGGCAAGCCCGACGATGCCCGGGCCTGCGGCGAGGGCAAGGGAATCGCGATCGGTCCGCCGGACGGGAACGGCTTCGTCGTGCACGCCATCTTCTGCCACGGCAAGGACTGGATCGTGAAGGCGACCCTGGACGCCAGCGACGTGGCCAAGGACGACTGGCTTACCTACTATCTGCGCATGAAAAAGCTGCTCGCGGCCATGTTTCCCAACAGCTGACGGCCCGGGCCGCCCGCGGCGCGCGCTCCGCCATCCCCCGACCGCTCTCAGCCCCCGGCGAGGCGCTCGCGCAGGGACTCGAGTTCGAGCCATTCCTCCTCCGCCGCCTCGAGGCGGTGCTTGCGCTCGGCGTGCGCTTCGGTGGCCTTGTGGAACGCCGCCGCGTCGCGCGCGTAGAGCCCGGGGTCCGAGAGCAGCGCCTCGAGGCGGGCGATCTCGGCCTCGAGCTGGGCGATCTCGTCGGGCAGGGCCGCAAGGCGGCGCTCCTGGGCGTAGCCAAGGCGCGGCGACGACCGCCTTGGCTTGTCCGGCTTGTTCCCGGTCACCTTCGGCTTCGCCGGCTTTTGCCCCGCGGATGCCGTCGTGGCCTCGCCGCGCTGCGTGCGGTAGTCGGACCAGCCGCCGGCGTAGATGACGGCGCGGCCGTCGCCCTCCATGGCCACCGTGGTGCTGGCGACGCGGTCGAGGAAGTCGCGGTCGTGGCTGACCATAAGCACGGTGCCGTCGTAGTCGTCGACCAGCTCCTCGAGCAGGTCGAGGGTCTCGACGTCGAGGTCGTTGGTCGGCTCGTCGAGGATCAGGAGGTTGGACTCGCGCGCCATGATGCGGGCGAGCAGGAGGCGCGCCCGCTCGCCGCCTGAGAGCGCCGAGACCGGGCCGCGGGCCTGGCGCTCGTCGAACAGGAAGTCCTTGAGATAGGCGACGACGTGGCGCGGGTGCCCGCGCACCATCACCTGGTCGCCCTGCCCCTGCACGCCCAGCGCCGGGTCGCCGGCCAGCGTCTGCCACAGCGTGGCCTCGGGCGCCAGCGCGGCGCGGCGCTGGTCGAGCACGACCAGGCGCAGGCCTGTGCCGAGGCGGACCGTGCCCTGATCGGGGGCGAGCGCGCCGGTGAGCACATTGAGCAGCGTGGTCTTGCCCACGCCGTTGGGGCCAACGATGGCCACCCGCTCGCCCCGGGCGACGCGGATGGAGAAATCGCGGAACAGGGGCCGGCCGGCATAGGCGTTGGAGACGCCCTCGGCCTCGATCACCAGCTTGCCCGAGCGCTCGCCCGCAGACAGCGCCATGGCGGCGGTGCCGGTGCGCGCGATTTGGGCGCGGCGCTCGGCGCGCAGTGCGTCGAGGCGACGCAGCCGGCCCTGGTTGCGGCGGCGGCGCGCGGAGATGCCCTCGACCGCCCAACGGGATTCCTCGCGGATCAGGCGGTCGAGCTTGTGCCGGGCGGCCTCCTCCTCGGCCCACACCTTGTCGCGCCATTCCTCGAAGGCGGCGAAGCCCTCGCCGTTCAGCCGCGCCTCGCCGCGGTCGAGCCACAGCGTGGTGCGGGTGACGCGCGACAGCAGCGCCCGGTCGTGGCTGACGATGGCGAAGGCGGCCTGGGTGCCGGCGAGGTGGTCCTCCAGCCACTCGATGGCGGCGATGTCGAGGTGGTTGGTGGGCTCGTCGAGCAGCATCAGGTCGGGCGTCATGGCGATGAGGCGCGCCAGCGCGGCACGGCGGCGCTCGCCGCCCGAGGCGGTGGCGGGGTCGGTGCCCCCGGCGAGCTCGAGGCCGTCCATGGCGGCCGCGGCGCGCCAGCGGTCCTCCTGGGCCAGCGGCGCGGCGACGTAGTCGGCCAGCGTGGCGTGGCCGGCGAGGTCGGGCTCCTGCTGCAGGTAGGCGACGCGGGTGCCGGGCCTCACAAAACGCGTGCCCCGGTCGGGCTCGGCCAGGCCCGCGGCGAGCTTCATCAGCGTCGACTTGCCCGAGCCGTTGCGCCCGACGATGCACAGGCGCTCGGCCGGGGCGATCGAGACGGTGACGCCGGCGAACAGCGGACGCCCCCCGAAGCCGAGGGTGATATCGCTGAGCGTGAGAAGGGGCGGCTCGGCCATCGGACGGCATGAAGCGCACGGGGCCTGCCGCGTCAAGGGGCCGCGAGGGGGATTTCCCGCGCACCACCTTTGCCGTATTGTCCGCCGGCCTCACGAGGGAGACCCGGTGCCCGTCCCGCTCAACCCCAATCTCGGCCGCGTCGCGCCGGCGCCGATCATGGAGGCGCAGCGCTGGGTGCGCGAGACGTGCTTTCCCCCCGACCGGACGCTTCTGAACCTCAGCCAGGCCGCGCCGGTCGAGCCACCGCCCGAGCCGCTCAGGCGCGCCATTGCCGAAGCGGCGATGCACACGCCCGGAGCGCATCTCTACGGCCCCGTGCTGGGCGACGCGGCGCTGCGCACGGAGATCGCGGCGCGATGGTCGGTGGCCTATGACGCCCCGATCGACGGCGCGGAGGTGGCGGTCACCGCGGGCTGCAACCAGGCCTTCTGCGTCGCGGCGGCGACGCTGTGCGCACCCGGCGAGGCGCTGATGGTCCCGGTGCCGTGGTACTTCAATCACCGGATGTGGCTGCAGATGAGCGGCGTCGAGGCCGTGCCGATCCCCTGCGACGGGGCCATGCTGCCCGACCTCGAGGCGGCGCGGGCAGCTCTGACCCGGAAGGTCCGTGCAATCCTGTTGGTGACGCCGAACAACCCGACCGGGGCGGAATATCCCCCGGCGCTGATGCAGGGCTTCTACGCCCTGGCGCGCGAGCACGGCGCCGTGCTGGTCGTGGACGAGACCTATCGCGACTTCCGCTCGGGCACCGGGGCGCCGCACGGCCTGTTTCGCCAGCCGGACTGGCGCGAGGGGCTGATCCACCTCTACAGCTTCTCCAAGGTGTTCCGGCTGACCGGTCATCGGGTCGGGGCGATGATCGCCGGCGCGGCGCGGCTGGCCGAGGCGGAGAAGGTCCTCGACACGGTGACGATCTGCCCGCCGCGGCTGGGCCAGATCGCGGCGCTGTGGGGCTTGCGCAACCTGGGCAACTGGGTCGAGGCCGAGCGCGAGGAGATCCTGGCGCGCCGCCGCGCCGTGATCGACGAGTTCTCCGGGCCGCTGCGCGACTGGCGGCTGCGCGGCGCGGGGGCCTATTTCGCCTATGTCGAGCCGCCGTTCGATCTGCCCTCGGACCGGGTGGCGCGGCTGCTGGTCGAGCGGCAGTCGATTCTGGTCCTGCCCGGCACGATGTTCGCGCCGCCCGCGTCCAAGGCGCGCGACTGGGGCGGCGAGCGCGGCCTGCGCATCGCCTTCGCCAATGCCGATCTGGACGGCATCGCCGAGATGGGCCGCCGCATGGCCGCTTTCCGGCCCTGAGCGCAGCGGGCGTCTTGTGCCCCCCGCCGACGCGGATTAAGAAGCCCGAGCAAGGGGCGGACCGCATCCGCAAGGCCCCCGAAGGCGAGAACAGGTGACGCATGCTGAACCGTCTGCGCAAGGGCGCGAAGTCGCTGGTCGCGAAGGTGCTGATCGCGCTTCTGGTGGCCAGCTTCGCGGTCTGGGGCATCGGCGACATCTTCAATTTCCGCATCACCCAAGACGTGGCCAAGGTTGGCAGCACCAGCGTCTCGGCACAGCAATTCTCGGAGGCGCTGTCGCGCCAGCAGACACGCCTGTCCCGTCGGGCGGGCAAGCTGGTCACCATGGACCAGTTGCGGCAGGCAGGGATCGCGGGGGCCGTGCTCGGCGGCCTGGTGCGTGACGCGGCCTTCACCCAGGAATTGAAGGGCCTTGGCCTGTCGGCGCCCGACGCGGCGGTGGCCAAGGCGGTGCGCGATAACAAGGCGTTCGACGGGCCGGACGGGAAGTTCTCCAAGCAGATCTACGAGATGGCCTTGCAGCAGCAGGGCATGAACCCGCCCGAGTTCGAATCGCTCACGCGCACGCTTCTGGCCCAGAACATCCTGATGCACACCGTCAAGGCCGGCATGGTGGCGCCGCCCGGGGTGGCCGCGCGCATCGCCACCTACCGCACCGAGAAGCGGGGTGCGAACATCATGGCGCTGACCCTCGACATGGCCCCGGACCCGGGGACCCCGAGCGCCGACCAGCTCAAGGCTTACTACGACAAGCACAAAAACGATTTCGCCCAGCCCGAGCGCCGCTCGGGCCAATACCTTCATGTCGATGCCGCAAAGCTGCTGCCACAACTGCAGCCTGCGGAGAAGGACGTGCGCGCCGCCTACGAGTCGAACAAGGCAAGCTACAAGACCCCCGAGACGCGCACCGTCGACCAGATCACATTCCCCGACCGCAAGGCGGCGGAGCAGGCCGTGTCGCAGATTCTTTCGGGTGCCACGACCTTCGACGAGCTGGCCAAGAAGCGCGGGCTGAGCCAGAAGGACGTCGAACTGGGCAAGGTGCAGCGCGGCGACCTGCCGCCCGCCGCCGAGAAGCTGGTGTTCTCGCAGGCCAAGCCCGGCATCATCGGGCCGGTCGAGTTGCCGGCGGGCTTTGCCGTCTACCGGCTGCGCGCGATCACCCCGTCCAAAGTTTTGTCCTATGCGGTCATGCATAAGGAGATCGCCCACCAGCTGGCAGAGAATGCGCTTCAGAACCGCGCGCCCGAGATCGCCAACAAGATCGAGGAGCTGCGCGCGGCCGGAAAGACCATGCAGCAGATCGCAAAGGAGACCGGCGCGACCTATGGCACCTTCGACGGTCTGGCCCAGGATGGGACGCTGGCCGATGGCAGCGAGGCCAAGGGCATCGTCGCCAGCAAGCCCTTCATCAAAGAGGTCTTCGCCGCGCAGCAGGCCGAGGAGCGCAACCTCGTGCAGACCGACAAGGGCGGCTATTTCCTGGTCATGGTCAACCGCATCAATCCGAGCCACGTGCCGCCGCTCAAGGACGTGCACGACAAGGCGGTCGCGGCGTGGCAGCAGGCCCGGCGGCTGGAGGCGCTGAAGGAGAAGGCCGGCAAGATCGCCAAGGAGCTGGACCAGAACACCTCGATCTGGGACATCGGCAAGAAGCTCAAGGCCGCCGTGCTGCCGCTGCAGCCCTTCACGCGCATCGACGCGCCGAAGCAGCTGCCTCCGGCGCTGGTCGACCGGCTGTTCCGGGTGAACAGCAGCGCGGGCGCCTTCGCAGCCTCGGCCGACGGCAAGCGCGTGGTCATCGCGCAGGTCTCGAGCGTCACCATGCCGACGCCCAAGGAGATCCAGACCGAGAGCAAGCAGATCCGCAACGTGCTGGCCGACTCGATCGACAAGGATGTCGGCGAGTACTATGCCCGCGCCGTCATGGCCGAGCACCACCCCCAGATCCATTGGAACGTGGTCGACAAGGTCTTCCAGCGGCTCGGCGCCTCCAGCCAGCCCGGCCAGTAGGGCCGGATGGAGATCAGCCCGTCCTACGACGCCTTCGCGCGCGGCTATGCCGGCGGCGCCAACCAGGTCGTATGGGCGCAGGTGTTGGCCGACCTCGACACCCCCGTCTCGCTGATGCTGAAGCTCACGGACGCGGCGGCCAACTCGTTCCTGCTCGAGTCCGTCACCGGCGGCGAGATCAAGGGGCGCTATTCGGTGATCGGCTTCGCGCCCGACCTGATCTGGCGCTGCCGCGGCGCGGCGGCCGAGGTCAACCGCGACCCGGCTGGAAAGCCGGATGCCTTCATGCCCGAAGCGGCGCCCACGCTCGACAGCCTGCGCAAGCTGATCGCCGAGAGCCGGATCGAGCTGCCCGCCGGCCTGCCGCCCATGGCCGCGGGGCTGTTCGGCTATCTGGGCTATGACATGATCCGGCTGGTCGAACGGCTGCCCGCAGCGAACCCCGACCCGCTGGACCTGCCCGACGCGGTGCTGCTCAGGCCCTCGCTGATCGCCATCGTCGACAACGTGCGCGACATGGTCACGCTGGTGACCCCGGTGTGGCACCGGCCGGACGTGGACGCCCGGGCGGCCTATGCCCAGGCCTGTGAGCGGCTGGCGGCGGCGCTCGAGGCCATCGACCGGGCGCCGATGCACGGCACGCCGGTCTCGCCGGTCACCGCTGAGGCGCCGCGCGCGGCGGATGCCGTATCGAACACGACGCGGCCCGAATATCACGAGATGGTCGAGCGGGCCAAGGAGTACATCCGCGCCGGCGACATCTTCCAGGTGGTGCCCTCGCAGCGCTGGGCGCTGCCCTTGGAGGTGGCGCCCTTCGCGCTTTACCGCGCGATCAGGCGGATCAATCCCTCGCCCTACATGTTCTTCTTCCATCTCGGCGGCTTCCACATCATCGGCGCCAGCCCCGAGATCCTGGTGCGCGTGCGCGCGGGCAAGGTGACGTTACGGCCGATCGCGGGCACGCGCCCGCGCGGCAGAACGCCCGATGAGGACAGGGCACTGGAGCTGGAGCTGCTGTCCGACCCCAAAGAGCGGGCCGAGCACCTGATGCTGCTGGATCTGGGCCGCAACGATGTCGGGCGTGTCGCCAGGATCGGCACGGTGCGCCCGACCGAGCAGTTCGTGGTCGAGCGCTACAGCCACGTCATGCACATCGTGTCGAACGTCGAGGGCGAGCTGAGCGAGGAGCACGACGCGCTCTCGGCGCTGCTCGCCGGGCTGCCGGCGGGCACGGTCTCGGGCGCGCCGAAGATCCGGGCGATGGAGATCATCGACGAGCTGGAGCGGGAGAAGCGCGGCGTCTATGCCGGTGCGGTCGGCTACTTCTCGGCGGCCGGCGAGATGGACACCTGCATCGCGCTGCGCACCGGGGTGGTCAAGGACGGCACGCTCTACGTCCAGGCTGGGGGCGGCGTGGTCTACGACTCGGACCCCGAGGCCGAGTACCAGGAGACGGTCAACAAGGCCAAGGCGCTGATGACGGCGGCCGCCGTGGCGCGCAACTTCAATTAGCCGGGCTGCTCGCCTGCACCGTCTGGGCAGCCCCCGCGGCCACCGGCTTTGCGCTCATGGCCTCGCCGCCGTTGAGCCGCTTCACCACCGCCGAGAGCGGCGCGAGTTGCGCCACGCCGCCGGTGCTGCCGGCCCACAGCTCGAGCGCGAGCAGGACCTGCCGGTCGGCGGCGGCCATCACCACGGCGCCGCCGGATTTGGCCGCCTCGGCCGCGGCATGATCGAGCACGGCATGCGCCTGGGCCGCCGTGGCCTTCGCCGGGATGGAGAAGTCGCTCACGGCAGTGATGCGGTCGAGCCCGGAGGCGGCGGGGGCCGCGGCACCCGACCTTCGGTCACGCGCGAGATAGGCAAAGCCGAACGGGCCGAGCGCCTTCATTATCCCTTGCGCCAGCGCGTTGCCGGGCGGCATGGTCGCCGGCGCCGAGGTTGCCGCGACCGCCATCGGCAGCCGGCGCATCAGGAGCGCGGTGCGCTCGGCCGCCTGGTCCGAGGTCAGGTCGTATTCCAGCGCCGCGCCGGCTGACGCCCCCCCGGCCATGATCGGCAGCTCGGCCACGACCTCATAGCCGGCAGCGCGCGCCGCCCGGGCCGTCGCCTGGTCGCCGGGCCCGCCGCAGACGACGCCGATGGTCACCGGCAGCTTCAGGCCGAACACGCGATCATGCAGCATCGGGTCGGCGGCCACGTCGTCAAGCACCACCGCCACCAAGGGCTTGCCGGCGGCGGGCTGGAACGCCGCGGCATTGACCACCAGCGCCGGACCGCTGAGCTGGACCGGACCCACTGCGTCGGCGCCAGCCGCATCGGCAGCGGCCGTCGTGTGGGCGCCGGGCGCCGCGCCGGCGTCCTGCGCCGTTGCGTCCGTCGTGCCGAAATAGGCCGGCTCGCTGGCCACCTCGATGCCGTCGATCATCTTCGGACCGCTCGCCTGCTCGGCCATCTTGGGATGCGGCGCCGGCGGCGGCAGCACGAAGATCGAGATCGCCGCCACGGCGGTGCCGCTGACCACGGCACCGACGAGGATTCCCTTCACGAGGCGCAGCGCCCAGTTCGGACGCCGGTCCTCGTCATCGTAATATCGTTTCACCGCGGGACCCCACCCCTGAGCTCCGATTCAACCACGCCAAGCCTCCGGCGTCGCGACACCCCCGCTTGACGCGTGCGCGCCAGTCACGGCAGATATACCCGCAATCGGCGGCCCGCGCCACAGAAGCGGTCGCTCAACGCAACGAAAGTCGCCACCCGCATGATCCTGCTGATCGATAACTACGACAGCTTCACCTACAATCTGGTCCATTACCTTGGCGAACTTGGGGCAGAGGTGGAGGTCGTGCGCAACGACGCGCTGAGCGCGCAGGAGGCGATTGCGCGGCGGCCAGGCGCCATCGTCATGTCGCCCGGGCCCTGCACCCCCGACGAGGCGGGAATCTGCCTCGACGTCGTGCGACAGGCGCCCGCGAACCTGCCCATCCTGGGCGTCTGCCTCGGCCACCAGGCGATCGCCCAGGCCTTCGGGGCCGAGGTGGTGCGCTGCCACGAGATCATGCACGGCAAGCTGTCGGTCATCACCCATGCCGGCACGGGCGTGTTCCGCGGCTTGCCACAGGGGTTCTCGGTGACGCGCTACCATTCGCTGACCGTCCGGCCCGAGAGCATGCCGGACTGCCTCGAGGTCACGGCGCGGTCGCAGTCGGGGGTAGTGATGGGGCTGGCGCACAAGGATCGCCCGGTGCACGGCGTGCAGTTCCATCCCGAATCCATCGCCAGCGAGCACGGGCAAGCGTTGCTGCGCAACTTCCTCGAGATTGCGGGCGTCGCAACCAGGGAGACCGCATGAGCAGCACCTTGAAACCCCTGATCGCCAAGGCCGCCGACGGCCCGCTGAGCCGCGAGGAGGCCGAGGAGGCCTTCGGCATCATCATGTCGGGCGAGGCCACCATGGCCCAGGCGGCGGGGCTGCTGATGGCCCTGCGCACGCGCGGCGAGACCGTGGACGAGATCGCCGGCGCCGCCGCCGCCATGCGCGGCAAGGCCGCCGCGGTGAAGGCCCCAAGGGGCGCCATCGACATTGTCGGCACCGGCGGCGACGGACGCGGCACGCTGAACATCTCGACGGCGGCAGCCTTCATTGTGGCCGGCGCCGGGGTGCCGGTCGCCAAGCACGGCAACCGGGCGCTGACCTCGCAGTCGGGCACGGCGGACGCACTCTCCCAGCTCGGCGTCAACGTCATGGTCTCGGCCGAGGTGGCGCAGCGCGCGCTCGACGAGTGCGGCATCTGCTTCATGATGGCGCCGATGCATCACTCGGCGATGAAGCACGTCATGCCGGTGCGCCTCGAGCTGGGCACCCGCACGGTGTTCAACATCCTCGGGCCGCTGACCAACCCGGCCGGGGTGAAGCGCCAGCTCACCGGTGCCTATGCGCCCGAGCTGCTCCGACCCATGGCCGAGACCCTGAAGGCGCTTGGCACCGAGGCCGCCTGGCTGGTGCACGGCTCCGACGGCACCGACGAGATCTCCATCTGCGGCCCCAGCACGGTGGTCACGCTGCACGGCGGCGAGATCGCCGAGCGCGAGGTGCACCCCGAGGAGGCCGGCCTGCCGCTGCACCCCTTCCGCGACATCATCGGCGGCGCGCCCGAGGAGAACGCCGTGCGCCTGCGCGCGCTGCTCAACGGCGACAAGGGCGCCTATCGCGACGCGGCGATCCTGAACTCGGCCGCCGCGCTGGTGATCGCGGGCCGCGCGGCCAAGCTGGAGGAAGGCGCGGAGATCGCCGCCGAAAGCATCGACTCGGGCGCGGCCAAGGCCAAGGTCGCGGCGCTGGCCGCGGCCACGCACAAGGGCAAGTGAGCATGGCCGATATCCTCGAGCGGATCCGGGCCTACAAGCTCGAGGAGGTCGCCGCGCGCAAGGCGCAGCGCCCGCTGGCCGAGGTCGAGGCGGCGGCGCGGCAGGCCTCGCCCGTGCGCCCCTTCCGCGCCGCGCTGGCCGCGGCGGAAGCGCAGGGCCGCTATGGCCTGGTCGCCGAAATCAAGAAGGCGAGCCCGTCGAGGGGCCTGATCCGGGCCGATTTCGACCCCCCGGCGCTGGCCCGCGCCTATGCCGCCGGCGGCGCCACCTGCCTGAGCGTGCTGACCGACGGGCCGAGCTTTCAGGGCGCCG
>NZ_JBZSYN010000012.1:0-20278 GCF_058622915.1 Thermohalobaculum sp.
CCTGGCTGCGCGTCGGCGGCCCGGCCGAGGTGCTGTTCCAGCCTGCCGACCCGGACGACCTCGCCGCCTTCCTCGCCGCCTGCCCGGCGGACGTGCCGGTGACGCCGCTCGGGGTGTGCTCGAACCTGATCATCCGCGACGGCGGCCTGCCCGGCGTCGCCATTCGCCTCGGCCGCGGCTTCAACGGCATCGCGCCGCTCGCCGGCCACCGCCTGCGCGCCGGCGCCGCCGCGCTCGACGCCCAGGTGGCCAGGCGGGCCGCCGAGGCCGGCATCGCCGGGCTCGAGTTCCTGCGCACCATCCCCGGCGCCGTCGGCGGCCTGGTCAAGATGAACGCCGGCTGCTACGGGGCTTACGCCGCCGACGTCGTGGTCGAGGTCAGCGCCATCGACCGCGCGGGGCGACGGCTCACGCTGACAGGCGCCGAGCTCGGCTTCGCCTACCGCGCCTCGGCCCTCCCCGACGACACCGTGGTGATCGGGGCGACCCTCCAGGGCCGGCCCGGCGACCCGGCCGCGATCCACGCCCGCATGGAGGCTTATGCCGCCCGGCGCGAGGCCAGCCAGCCGCTGCGCGAGCGCTCCTGCGGCTCGACCTTCGCCAACCCCGCCGGGTTCTCCTCGACCGGCGCTCCCGACGACCCGATGGAGCTCAAGGCCTGGAAGCTGATCGAGGCCGCCGGCTGCCGCGGGCTGAGCCACGGCGGCGCCCAGGTCTCGCACAAGCACGCCAATTTCCTGATCAACACCGGCAGCGCCACGGCTGCCGACCTCGAGGCGCTCGGCGAGCAGGTCCGCGCCCGCGTGAAATCGCATGCAGGCGTCGATTTGCGCTGGGAAATCCAGCGCATCGGCGTTACAGTCGATCCTCCGGAGACCGCATGAGCGGCACGGGTCGACTCGCCCGGCAGGAAAACAAGCCGGGGGCGGCCCAGATAGGTTGAGGCGCGGATGTCGGGCAGGACATTTTCCCGCGTCGTGGTGCTCAAGGGTGGCCTGTCGGCCGAGCGGGAAGTCTCGCTCGTGTCGGGCCGCGAATGTGCGAACGCACTGCGTCGCGTAGGCTATGAGGTGGTGGAGGTCGACGCCGGGCATGACCTTGCCCGCGATCTCGCCGATGCCCGGCCGGATGTGGTCTTCAACGCCCTGCATGGCCGCTGGGGCGAGGACGGCTGCGTCCAGGGCATCCTGGAATGGCTGCGCATCCCCTACACCCATTCCGGCGTGCTCTCCTCGGCGCTGGCCATGGACAAGAGCCGGGCCAAGGACGTGTTCCGCGCCGCCGGCCTGCCCGTGGCCGAGAGCCGCATCGTCAGCCGCGCCGAAGCCATGGCCGGCCACCCGATGCGGCCGCCCTACGTGGTCAAGCCGAACAACGAGGGCTCCTCGGTCGGCGTCTACATCGTGGCCGAGGGGGCCAACGGCCCGGCGCGGCTCAACGACGACGCGCCCGAGACCCTGCTGGTCGAGCAGTTCATCCCCGGCCGCGAGCTCACCGTCGCGGTGATGGGCGAACGGGCGCTCGCCGTCACCGACATCATCGCCACCACCGGCTGGTACGACTACCACGCGAAATACGACCAGGGCGGCTCGCGCCACGTGGTGCCGGCCGATGTGCCCGCCGAGATCCTCGAGGCCTGCCTCGCCCACGCGCGCACGGCGCATGATGCGCTCGGCTGCCGCGGCCTCAGCCGCACCGACCTGCGCTGGGACGAGAGCCGCGGGCGCGACGGGCTGATCGTGCTCGAGACCAACACCCAGCCGGGCATGACCCCGGTCTCGCTCGCGCCCGAGCAGGCGGCGCATTGCGGCATTTCCTTCGAGGAGCTGTGCGACTGGCTGGTCGGGGACGCCTCATGCGGCCGCTAGAGCCCGAGCTCGACCTGCAGCCCGAGATCGCGCCCGACGAGGTACGCGCGCCCAAGCGCCACGCGCCGCGCCCCGAGCCAAAGCGCAGCCCCGGCCCCTCGAAGCTCGCCTACCGGATCGCCCGCGCCTGGGCCAAGCCGAGGCTGCGCGGCGCGCTCCTGGTCTACCTGCCGCTGGCGCTGCTCGCCGTCGCCGGCTGGCGCGTCGCCGCCAACGACGCCTGGCGCGGGGCCATCCAGGCCAGGGTCCATGCCCTCGTCAACGACATCGTCTCGCGTCCCGAATTCGCCGTGCGCGGCGTCTCGGTGACCGGCGGCAGCCCCGCCGTCGACGAGAAGGTTCTCGGCGTGCTCGGCGTCTATCCGGGCATGTCCTCGCTGCGCCTCGACGTCGAGGCGCTGCGCCGCCGGGTCCAGGCGCTCGGCCCGGTCGAGAGCGCCACCGTGCGCTTCGACTCCGAAGGCACACTGCGCGTCGCCGTGACCCAGCGCGTGCCCGTCGCGCTTTTCCGCCGCGTCGACGACGTGCTGGTGCTGGTCGACCGCAACGGCGTCGAGATCGGCCCCGCCGGGCCGCGTGCCGACTATCCGCATCTGCCGCTGCTGTTGGGCCAGGGCGCGCCCGGGCACGTCGCCGAGCTGCTCGGCCTGCTTGCCGAGGCGCCCGAGATCGTGCCGCGCCTGCGCGCCGCCATCCGCGTCGGCGAGCGCCGCTGGGACCTTGCGCTCGACCGCAACATGCTGATCCGCCTGCCGGCCGAGGGCGCGCAGGACGCGCTCGCCCAGGTCATGGCGCTGCAATACGGCGAGGAGCTGCTCGACCGCGACCTCTCCGTGATCGACATGCGCGTGCCGTCGCGCCCGACGCTGCGCCTGGCGCCGGATGCGGCGGACACCTACCAGATCCGCAAGGCGGTGACGGCAATCGGGGGAAACCGGACATGAACTTCGCCGAGCTCGCAGCCTTCCGCACCATGCGCACGCGCCTATCCGCGGCCAGCAAGCGCGGGCGCCTGGCCGTGCTCGACATCGGCTCGTCGAAGATCACCTGCCTGGTGCTGAAGCTCGACCCCGCGCGCCTCGCCGAAGCGGGCGAGCACGACCGGCTCGGCACCTCGCTGTTCGGCGCCGTCGAGGTGGTGGGCGCGCGCACCGTGCAGTCGCGCGGCCTGCGCCGCGGCGAGATCATCGACATGGACGAGGTCTGCCGCTGCATCCGGCTGGCGCTCCTGAACGCCGAGAAGATGGCCGCGCCCCGGGTCGACCGGGTCGACCAGGCGATCGTCTCGTTCTCCGGCGGCCGGCCGGAGAGCTTCTCCACCCTGGGCGAGGTCGAGACCGAGACCGGCCAGGTCACCGAGCGCGACCTGTCCAACGCGCTGGCCGCCGCGCCCGAGCCGCCGCTCGGCCAGGGCCGCCAGATCCTGCACGCCCAGCCAGTCGAGATCGCCGTGGACGAGCGCAGCGGCCTGACCGACCCGCGCGGCATGACCGGCGAGCGGCTCTCCATCCTGATGCACGTGCTGGCCGTCGACTCCCGCCCGCTCGCCAACCTGATGGAGTGCGTGCGCCAGTGCGACCTCGACCTCGCCGGCGTGGTCGCCGCGCCCTACGCTTCGGGGCTCGCCGCCCTGGTCGAGGACGAGCAGCGCACCGGCGCGGTGTGCATCGACATGGGCGGCGGCTCCACCTCGTTCGCCGTGTTCCTGCGCGACAACCTGATCTGCGTCGAGCAGATCCGCTATGGCGGCGACCACGTCACCAGCGACATCGCCGCGGGGCTGTTGATGCGCCAGGCTGCGGCCGAGCGGGTCAAGACGCTCTATGGCGGCGTCGTCGCCACCGGCGCCGACGACCGCGAGATGATCGACGCGCCGCGCATCGGCGAGGAGGAGGCGCCGAACCGCCGCCAGATCTCGCGCGGCATGCTGATCGGCGTCATCCGGCCGCGCGTCGAGGAGACCTTCCGCATCCTGCGCCAGCGCCTGGTCGAGTTGGGCGTGACCGAGATGCCGGGCTGCGCCATCGTGCTCACCGGCGCCGCCAGCCAGATGCCCGGCGTCGACGAGATGGCCACCCGCATCCTCGGCCGGCGCCCGCGCATCGGCCGGCCGATCCGCATCGCCGGCCTGCCGCAGGCGCTCTCGGGCCCCGACACCTCGGCCGCGGTGGGGCTCGCCACCTACGCGCTCAGGCCGCATGACGAGCTGTGGGACTTCGAGGCGCCGCGCCCGCTCTCGGCGCGCGGCCGGGCGACCGAAATGATCCGCTGGCTGAAGGCGAGCTGGTGAAATGAACGTGACGTAAAGCCGGCGATCATGTACTCTCCCGGCAAAACCATCGAGCACGACAAAAGACTATCGAGCGAAAAGACGGTCAAACAGGCGGCCGGCAACGGAAACGAGGCAGGAACCATGGTACTCAATCTTCGTCAGCCCGAGGACAACGAGCTGCGTGCGCGCATCACCGTGTTCGGTGTCGGCGGCGCCGGCGGCAATGCCGTCAACAACATGATCGAGAAGAAGCTGCAGGGCGTCGAGTTCATCGTCGCGAACACCGATGCCCAGGCGCTCGCGCATTCCCGCGCGCCACGCAAGATCCAGCTCGGCACCGGGGTGACCCGGGGCCTGGGCGCCGGCTCGAAGCCCGATGTCGGGCTTTCGGCCGCCGAGGAGTCCATCGAGGACATCATGAACCACCTCGAGGGCTGCCACATGTGCTTCATCACCGCCGGCATGGGCGGGGGCACCGGCACCGGCGCGGCGCCCGTGGTCGCGCGTTGCGCCCGCGAGATGGGCATCCTGACCGTCGGCGTGGTCACCAAGCCGTTCCAGTTCGAGGGCGCGCGGCGCATGAGCCTCGCCGAGATGGGCGTGGGCGAGCTGCAGCAGGTGGTCGACACGCTGATCGTGATCCCGAACCAGAACCTGTTCCAGGTCGCCTCCGAGCGCACCACCTTCGTCGAGGCCTTCCAGATGGCCGACGACGTGCTCTACCAGGGCGTCCAGGGCGTCACCGACCTGATGGTCCGGCCCGGCATGATCAACCTCGACTTCGCCGATGTGCGCTCGGTGATGGAGGAGATGGGCAAGGCCATGATGGGCACCGGCGAGGCCGATGGCGACACCCGCGCCGTCGACGCCGCCGAGAAGGCGATCGCCAACCCGCTGCTCGACGAGGTCTCGCTCAAGGGCGCCCGGGGCGTGCTGATCAACATCACCGGCGGCTACGACCTGACGCTGTTCGAGGTCGACGAGGCGGCCAACCGCATCAAGGAGGAGGTCGACGCCGACGCCATGATCAAGTTCGGCTCGGCCATCGACCCGGAGATGGAGGGCCGCATGCGCGTCTCCGTCGTGGCCACCGGCATCGACGCCGAGAACGCGGTCGAGCGCCCGCCGCTCGAGTCCATCTCGCGCCGCCGTCCGCAGGCGACCGACCCCGGCATGATCTCGGCGCTGCGCGGCGGCCAGCGCCGCGCCGAGGCCGTCGTTGCGGCCCAGGCCGAGCCCGAGGCGGCCGAGGCTGCGCCCGCCGAGGCGCGCGCGGCGCCCGCGCCGGTGGCGGAGGTGCGCGAGCCCGAGCCGCGCCAGCCGGCCGTCTCCCGCGCCGCGCCCGAACCCGAGGCCCGTCCCGAGCCGCGCCCCGAACCGCGACCCGAACCGCGACCCGAACCGCGACCCATGGCCGAGCGCCGCGTCTCGAGCGCCCCGACGCCCGACGACATCCGCGCCCGTGCCGAGGAGGTGCGCCAGCGCGCCATGGCCGCGCGCGCCCAGCGCGACGCCGCGGCCCCGCGCCCGACGCCGGTGATCGAGGACGAGCCGGGCCTGTTCGACATCGACCGCGGCTCGGTCGAGCCCCAGCACGAGCCCCAGCCGCAGGCGCAGACGCTGCGCGCCGACCCGCCGGCGCGCCCGCGCGCCGAGCCAGGCCTCGCCGCGCCCGCCTCACGTGGCGCCGAGGCCGACCGCGGCGGCCAGCACGGCCGCGGGCTGTTCGCCATCAACCGCCTGATCCACCGGGTCGCCGGCAGCGGCCACGCGGAGGCGAACGGCGCCGCCGAGCGCCGCGCCGAGAGCATGGAGGACGACGAGGGCGAGATCCCCGCCTTCCTGCGCCGCCAGGCCAATTGACGCCAGGCCAATTGACGCCAGGCCAACTGACGCCAGGCCGAAGCGGCGCGCCGACCGAACGCGGCGCGTCGAAATCTCCCTCTCCGAGGCATCTGGCCGCCCCACTTGGGCGGCCTTTTCTTCGCCGGCGCCGGCGCGCGGCACCGGCCGTCGGAGGCGCCATGTTGCAAAGGGTCATAAAGATTGATTTGAGCGCCCCCGCCCGCGGCCCTAGTTGGGAAAAGGGCTTGGGGCGGATTATTGCGTTCATGAAATCGTCGGGGTGCGGGTTTTATTTCCGGCCGGGCCGGAGAGATGCATGATCGGGCGAAGGACACTACTCCACGCGGTGCGCTTCACGGGCGTCGGGCTGCATAGCGGGCGCCCGGTGGCCATGACCGTGGCGCCGGCGCCGGCCGGGGCCGGCATCGCCTTTTGCCGCACCGACCTGCGCGCCCCCTTGGGCACCCGCCTGGGCACCCGCCTGGGCACTCGCCTGGGCGCCCGCCGCTGCATTCCCGCGAGCCACGAACTTGTGCTCGACACCCCGCTGTCGACCAGCCTTGGCTGGCCCGGCGGCCCCATGGTGGGCACCGTCGAGCACCTCATGGCCGCCTTCGCCGCCGCCGGCATCAGCGACGCCGCGGTCAGCCTCGACGGTCCCGAGCTGCCGGCCATGGACGGCAGCGCGCGGCCCTTCCTCGCCGCCTTCGCCGCCGCCGGCCTGAGCGGGCCCGGGGGGCCTTCGGGGGCACCCTGCCGCGCCATCCGCATCCTGCGCTCCGTCGCGGTCGCGCTGGGCGAGAAGCTCGCCCGGCTCGACCCCGCGCCGCGCTTCGAGATGGCCTTCACCATCCGCTTCGCGGACCCGGCCATCGGCACCCAGTCGAAGGCGCTGGCGCTCGCCGGCGGCGCGCTCGGGGCCGAGCTGGCGGATGCCCGCACCTTCGGCTGCCTCGCCGAGGTCGGGCGCCTGCACCGCGCCGGGCTGGCGCTGGGCGGCAGCCTGGACAACGCCGTGGTGGTCGCGCGCGGCCGCGTGCTCAACCCGGGCGGGCTGAGGCACGCGGACGAGTTCGTGCGCCACAAGATGCTCGACGCCGCCGGCGACCTGGCGCTGGCCGGGGCGCCGATCGTGGGGCGCTACACCGGCGTGCTGGCCGGGCACGCGCTGACCAACCGGCTGCTCCGCCGCCTGTTCGCCACGCCCGCTGCCTGGGAATGGTGCACGGCCACGGCGGACCAGGTGCCCGGCGGCCCGATCCTCCTGCCCGCGGACGGCCCGGCGCGCGAGCCCGTCGCGGTCTGACGCCCCGGCGGCGCCGCCCGCGCGGCGTCAACCAGGAAACGGGCGCACGGGGCGATCCCAGGAAAATCAATGGCTTGAGCCCATAGGCACGTGTGCCCAGCGGCGCGGCGCCGCCGGTCACCCGCCGGCGACCGCCCGGACAGGGCCTCAGTTCCCCGGCACGATCTTGCCCGGGTTGAGGATGCCGCGCGGGTCCAGCGTGCGCTTGATCTCGCCCATCACCGTCCAGGCCTCGCCGTGCTCGGCGGCCATGAACTTGCGCTTGCCCATGCCGATGCCGTGCTCGCCGGTCACCGTGCCGCCCAGCCGCAGCGTGCGCTCGGAGATGCGCGTGGCCAACCGCTCGGCCTCGGCCAGCTCGGCCGGGTCGTCGCGGTCGACCAGGATGGCGAGGTGGAAGTTGCCGTCGCCCACATGCCCGACCAGTGGCGCCATCAGCGGGCTCTGCTTCAGGTCCTCGTCGGTCTGAAGGATCGCCTCGGCCAGCCGCGAGATCGGCACGCAGGCATCCGTCACATAGCCCCGCGCGCCGGGCCTGAGCGACTGCTGCGCGTAGTAGATGTTGTGCCGCGCCGACCACAGCCGGCTGCGCTCCTCGGGCTCCGTGGTCCACTGGAAGCCCAGCCCGCCGTGCTCGGCCACGATGGCGCCCATCGTCTCGGCCTGCTCGGCGACCCCGGCCTCCGAGCCGTGGAACTCGAGGAACAGCGTCGGCTTCTCCGGCATCGCGTAGCCGAAATTCGCGTTGGCGCCGCGGATGGTCAGCGCGTCCAGAAGCTCGATGCGCGCCACCGGCACGCCCATCTGGATGGTCTCGATCACGGCATTGACCGCGTCCTCCAGCCGCTCGAAGGCGCAGGTCGCGGCCGAGACCGCCTCGGGGATGCCATAGAGCCTCAGCGTCAGCTCGGTAATGATCCCCAGCGTGCCCTCCGAGCCGACGAACAGCCGCGTCAGGTCATAGCCGGCGGCCGACTTGCGCGCCCGGCCTCCGGTGCGGATCACCCGGCCGTCGGCCAGCACCACCTCGAGCGCCATCACCGCCTCGCGCATGGTGCCGTAGCGCACCGCGCAGGTGCCCGAGGCCCGCGTTGCCGCCATGCCCCCGATCGAGGCGTCCGCCCCCGGGTCCACGGGGAAGAACAGCCCGGTGTCGCGCAGATGCTCGTTCAGCGCCTTCCTGGTGATGCCGGGCTCGACCACCACGTCCATGTCCTCGGCGTGCACCTCGATGACCGCGTTCATCTGGGCGAAATCCAGCGTGATGCCGCCCTCGAGCGGGATCACGTGCCCCTCCAGCGAGGTTCCCGTGCCCCAGGGCACGATCGGGCAGCCGCGCTCCCAACAGGTGCGCGCCACCAGCGCCACCTCCTCGGTCGAGCGCGGCCAGATCACCGCGTCGGGCGGGCGCGGCCGGTGATAGGCCTCGTCGTGGCCGTGCTGCTCGCGCACGGCCTCGGCGCGGCTCAGCCGGTCGCCGAAATGCGGCTCCAGGGCTTCGATGGCGCTCTCGATCGACATGCTCGGTCTCCCGGGGTGTTCCCCGCCGGGATAAGCCGATCCCATCTTTGCGGCAAGGCATCGCTGCGCGGGATCGCTCGCCGGCCCGGCCCCGGCCGCCCACGCGACGGCGCGCCCGATGCCCGCGCTCGGCTAGTCGATCAGGGCGCCGTCTGAGCCGAAGAACGGGTAGGGGCCGGGGCAGGGCTCGACGAAGCACAGATGCGTCACGAAGCCGTCGTGCCCGCGCCAGTGGTGCAGGTGATAGGCCGGCGGCTCCAGCATGAAGGCCGGCGGCCCTTCCGCGCTCAGATCGAGCGCCACGGCATGCGAGTGGCTGGGGCCGATGCTCGCCGCGACGCCGTGGAAATCCACCTGGACCGCGCGGTGCACATGTCCGCAAATGATCCGGACGACTTGGCGGTGCCGCTTGAGCAGGGCGCCCAGCGCCTCGCCGCCGTCGCAGTTCTGCACGTCCATGTGCCCGATGCCGGTCAGGAACGGCGGGTGATGCATGAAGATGAGCGTCGGCCTCTCGGGCGCCTCATTGAGCCGCGCGGCGAGCCAGTCGAGCCGCTGCCGGCACAGCCGCCCGCCCGGGCGGCCGGGAATGGTCGTGTCCAACCCGATCAGCCGCACCGGCCAGTCCTCGACGGTGTAATTGAGGTACTCGCCGGTGCGGGGCAGGTAGGCATGATCGGGGAACGCCGCGCGCATTGCGGCGCGGTCGTCGTGGTTGCCGGGAATCACATAGGCCGGCATTTCCAGCGGCGCGATCAGCTCGCGCAGGAACCGGTACTCCTCGGGCCGGCCCATGTCGACCAGGTCCCCCGTCATGAGCACGATGTCGGGCCGCGGCTCCAGCCGGTTCACATGGGCGACGCAGCGCGCCAGGCACTCCCCCGTGTCCACCCGCCGATAGGCCATGTGGCCCGCGCGCTTGACATGCGGGTCGGTGATCTGGGCGATCAGCATGTCAATCCCTCAGCACCATGACCGCCTCGGGGTCGACCTCGAGGCCGATCTCGTCGCCCACCCGCACCGGCTGCAGGTCGGCGCTCTCGACCACGATAGGATGGTCGCCGATCCCCTCGATCAAAAGCCGCATGCGGTCGCCCAGGAAGAAGGCGTTGCCGACCCGCCCCCGCAGGTGCGCGCCGTCGCCCGGCGCGATGCGGATCGCCTCGGGCCGCAGCAGGGCCTCGACGCGGCCGGTTTCAGACCGCCGCCAGGGCAGGCGGCCCCCGTTGACCTCCAGGCTGCCCCCGCGCACCTCGCCGGTGAGCCGGTTCACGGTGCCGATGAAGTCGGCCACGAAGCGGGTGGCGGGCTTGAGGTAGATCTCGCGCGGCGTGCCCGTCTGGGCGACCCGTCCGTGGCTCATGACGACGATGCGGTCGCCCAGCATCATCGCCTCCTCCTGGTCGTGCGTGACATAAACGGCGGTGACGCCCAGACGGCGCAACAGCGCGTCGATGTCGACGCGCAGGCGCTGGCGCAACAGCGCGTCCAGCGCCGTCAGCGGCTCGTCGAGCAGCAGCACGCGGGGCCGGATGGCGATGGCACGGGCCAGGGCGACGCGCTGCCTCTGGCCGCCCGAGAGCTGATTAACGCGGCGCGCGCGCAGCTCGGTGATATGCATCATCTCCAGCATCTCGGCGACGCGGGTCCTGACATCCGCCCGCTTCATGTGCCGCAGCTTCAGCCCGTAGGCGATGTTCTGCTCGACGTTCATGTTGGGAAACAGCGCGTAGGTCTGGAACACCATGCCGACATTGCGCCGCTCGATCGGCAGGTGGGTCACGTCCTCGCCGTCATAGAGGACTCTGCCGCCCGCATCGGGCGACTCGAGCCCGGCAATGATGCGCAGCGTCGTGGTCTTGCCGCAGCCCGACGGGCCGAGGAACACGACCGTCTCGCCGCCTGCGATCTCGATATCCAGCGGCTCCAGCGCCCGGGTGCCGTCGGCAAAGGTCTTGGCGCAGCCGACCAGGCTGACGGCGGTTCTTTGCGCGGTGTCGCTCATTGCCCGGGGATCCCCTGCGGTTGGGCCGGCGCCGCCTCGCCCGGCTGCTTTGCCGCCTTGCCCGGCCGGGTCGGCCGCCCCCAGATCTGCAAGGCAATCAGCAGTGGCACGATCATGATGAAGAACACCAGCGTGTAGGCGCTGCCGACCTCGATCCGCATCGAGGCATAGCTGTCGGCCAGGCCCACCGGCAGCGTCTTGGTCAGCGGCGTGTGCAGCATCCAGGTGAGGTTGAACTCGCCGATCGACAGGGTGACAACCATCAGCGCGCCGGCCAGGATGCCCGAGCGGCAGTTGGGCACGATGACGCCGAAGAAGCGTTGCCAGAACCCCGCGCCCAGGCTCGCCGCGCCCTCCTCGAGCGTGCGGAAGTCGATCGAGGACAAGACCGCGAGAACGGCGCGCACCATGAAGGGCAGGGTATAGAGCACATGCCCGGTCAGGATGAACAGCCAACTCGCCCGGAAGTCGCGGAAGCTGCCATAGGTCAGGATCAGCGCCAGCGCGATGGCCAGACCCGGGATGGCCAGCGGCAGCACCAGGAACTCCTCGAGGAACCGGCTGATGCGGCCGGGCCGGGAGGCCAGCACATAGGCCAGCGGCACCCCGACGACGACGGTCACCGCCAGACAGGTGACGGCGATCAGCAGCGACAGATAGATCGTCCCCTGGTAGAGGTCCCACACCTGCCTCACCCAGCGCAGCGTCAGGCCGCTCGCCAGCCCGATGAAGTAGTTCTGGGTGACGCCTGCCGCGATCGACATCACCACCGGCACGACGAGGAAGGCGCAGGCGACCAGCGTCAGCAGCAGCTGCATCCAGAAGACGGGCCCGCGCTTCATCGCATCGCCCCCCTCATCCGGCCGCGGCCGCCGTGGAGGTGCCGGCCAGCGAGCGCGCCAGACTCAGCGCCAGCCAGGTGATGATGCCCAGTACGATGCTCAGCGCCGCCGCCATGGAGAAGTTCGCATAGAGGGTGAACTCGGTGTAGATCGTCATCGGCAGCACGTCGATGTCCGTGGCCAGCGTGAACGCGGTGCCGAACGCCCCCATCGAGGTGGCAAAGCAGATCGCGCCCGAGGCCACCAGCGCCGGCGTCAGGGCGGGCAGGATCACGTCGGTGAAGGCGCGCCACGCCGAGGCGCCGAGCGAGCGCGCCGCCTCCTCCAGCGCCGGGTCGAGCTTCTCGGTCGCGGCCATGATGGTCAGGATCACCCGCGGGATCGAGAAGTAGACATAGCCGATGAACAGCCCCGACATCGAATAGGCGAACACCGAGCGGTGGCCGAACAGCGCGCCGGTGACCTCGGCGATCAGCCCTTGCCGGCCGGCCAGCATGATCACCATGAAGCCCACCACCACGCCGGGAAAGGCCAGCGGCAGGGTGAGCAGCGAGACCAGCAGGTTGCGTCCGGGAAACGCGTTGCGCTCGAGAAACAGCCCGGTGATGACCGAGATGGCCAGCGTCGACGCCGTCACCATGACCGAGAGCACGATCGTGGAGATCAGGCTCTCCAGATAGCGCGGCGTCACCAGAAAGGCCCAGTAGGCGCTGATGCCCTTCTCGCCGGTGCCGGCCACGACCACGAGCCGCGCCAGCGGCAGCAGGAAGAAGGCGGCGAACACCGCCAGCGCGGGCAGCGCGAGGAGTGACAGTTCGAGCCGGTTCCGGTTTCGCATGGTGCCGCGGGAAATCTCAAGCCAGCGCGATCCGCCCGGCCCGTCTCCCGGGCCGGGCGGCTTGCGCGCAGGGCGCGCTCAGCGCACTTCGTTCAGGTAGCGGTCGCCGAAGGCTTTCTGCACCGCCGCCATCTTGGCGAAGTCGACCGAGTGCGCCCGCTTGTAGTCGGACGCCGGGTTGAACTTGGCCGCAACCGCCGCCGGCAACTTGCCGCGCACCGGGTGCAGGAAGGCGTGGGCCCAGATCGCCTGCCCCTTGTCCGACAGGATGAAGTCGAGGATCTTCTTGCCCGCCTCGGGGTGCGGGGCGTTCTTGACCAGGCTCATCACATAGGGGACCACCACCGTGCCCTCCTGCGGGATGACGAAGACCACGTCGGCCTTGTCCTTGTACTTGGCGCGGTAGGCGTTGAAGTCGTAGTCGAACAGGATCGGGATCTCGCCCGACAGCACGCGGGCATAGGACGTCTGCTTGGGCACGATCGGATGGTTCTTCTTGAGCTTCTTGAAGTACTCGATGGCAGGGGTGAAGTTGTCGAGCGTCCCCCCCATCGCCTGGTTGACCGCGACGGCCCCGGCATAGCCGACGAAGGCGCTGCTCGGGTCGAGATAGCCGACCATGCCGTCATATTCGGGCTTCAGCAGGTCCTTCCAGCTCTGCGGCACCGGCTTGCCGCGCAGCGCCGCCTTGTTGATGAACAGCCCCAGCGTGCCGTAGTGGATGGTGAACCAGCGTCCCTTGGGGTCCTTCAGGCCGGCGGGAATGTCGTTCCAGTGCTTGGGCTTGTAGGCCGCGACCACGCCCTCCTCGGCGGCCTTGATGCCAAACGAGACGCCGTAATAGGCGACGTCCGCCACCGGGCTGGCCTTCTCGGCGATCAGCTGCGACAGGGTCTGGCCCGAGTTCTTGTTGTCGGGCGGCACGTCGTAGCCCAGGTTCTTCTTGATCGCCTTGAGCATCGTGCCCCAGTCCGCCCATTGCGGCGGGCAGTTGTAGCAGATGGCGTCGGCGGCCCTGGCGCCCGGTGCCGCCGAAAATGCCATCCCGATGGCCATGGCCGTCACGGCCAGGAGCATGCGCGGTTTCATCCCTTTTCCTCCCTAGGTTCTGCCCGGTTCGGGCCTTGCATCGGCTGACGCCGATATCCGATGGTCCGACGGCCCCGGCGGAGCGGAGGCCGCTCCCCACGAATCGCCGGGCCGGATGCGATGTTCCAGCACCAGATGACACGGCGGTGACACGCCGGTGACGCGATCGAGAAGATGCCGCGCGGCGCGCCCGCCCATGTCCTCGGCGGGCTGGACCACGGTGGCCAGGCTCGGCGTGATCCACTCGCCGGCGGCGATGCCGTCGAACCCGGCCACGGCGATCTGGCCGGGCACCGAGATGCCGAGGGCCGAGAGCGCGCGCATGGCGCGGATCGCGAGCAGGTCGGTGGAGCAGAACAGCGCCGTGACCCGAGGCCGGTGCGCGACGATCTCGCGGCAGGCGGGGGTGAGGTCGTCGGCGTCGAAATCCACCTCCAGCGCCGGGCCGGGTTCGAGCTCCGCCTGTGCCAGCGCGGCCCCATAGCCGCGGCGGCGCAGCTCGGACCGGTCCGAGGCCGCCAGGCGCCCGACGATGATGGCGATGCTGCGATGGCCCCGCTCGATCAGCCCGCCCACGATCGCCTTCGCCGCGGCGGCGTTGTCGACCGTCACGGTCGAGCAATCCGCCCGAAGCGCGGGGTTGAACAGCAGCACGAAGGGCGTGTGCGCCCGCCCCAGCAAGTCCAGGGCCGGGCTGCGCGATTCGTCGGCCACGGTCAGGATCACGCCCTCGACCCGGTTGGCCAGAAGGGTCTCGACCGCCTGCGCCTCGCGCGTCGGATCGTAGTCCGTCGACATCAGGAGCACGTTGTAGCGGCCCTCGGCCGAGGCCGTCTGGATGCCGTGCACGGCGTCGGCGAAGATCGGGTTCTTCAGGCTCGGCACCAGCACGCCGATGGTGCGGCTGCGCTGCGTCTTCAGCATCCGGCCGATCGAGTTCGGCCGGAACCCGGTCGCCTTCATGGCCCTTTGCACGGCCTCGCGACGCGCCTCGCTGACCGTGCCCGATCCGTTCATCACGCGCGAGACGGTGGCGACCGAGACGCCGGCCTGCTCGGCCACGTCGCGGATCGTGGGCGCCCTTGCGTCTCTCTTGGCCGTGTCCCTCAGCATCGCGCTTGCGACGTCATGTATACGATTACGTAAACGTTTTCATAAACCGGCACACCGGTCAAGCGCCTTGGCGGCGCCGCTGTGCGGCCCGCAGCGCAAGGGACCGCCGGCGCGCCGGCGCACGGACGGGGCATTCGGCTGGTGCGCTTCGCAGCCGGCTGCTCTAGTCTTGCCGGCACACTGCGCGAGGGGAGGCAACATGCGCGACACGGACGAGTTCGAGGCCAGGCCGATCCGCACCGCCACCCGCACGGTGCGGCCCGAGTGGATCGACTACAACAGCCACATGAACGTGGCCTACTACACGCTCGCCTTCGACAAGGCGCTCGACGAGGTGCTCGAGCGGCTGGGCGTCGGCGAGAGCTTCGTGCGCGAGGCCAAGATGGGTCCGATGGCGCTGGCCACCCAGATCCACTACCTGGCCGAGCTGGTCGAGGGAGAGGAATTCGCCTGCGACATGCAGCTGCTGGACGCCGACGCCAAGCGCCTGCACTGCTTTGCCACCATGATCCGGCTGTCCGATGGCGCCCCGGCGGCGACCTACGAGACGCTGAGCACGAACGTGGATCTGGCGGCGCGGCGCTCGGCGCCCTACCCGGACTGGGCGCAGCGGCGCATCGCCAGCCTGCTCGCCGCGCAGGCGACGCTGCCGCGCCCGGCGCAGGCCGGCGCCCGCATCGGCATCCGCCGCAAGGGCTGAGCCACCCGCCCTGCTTGCCCCGCCCTACGTGCCGCGGCCTACTTGCACAGATAGCCGTAGCGCAGCCGGTGCGCACCCGGCGGCGTCAGCTCGATATGGTGCAGCCGCACGCCATAGCTGACCAGCTTGACCTTCATCACGCTCTTGTTGTCGAGCTTCACCAGCACCGTGTCGTTGTTCAGCTCGTAGCTCGCGGCCCGCCGCCTGATCCGGCCGTTGCTGATCTTGATCAGCCCGTCCTCAAAGGCGATCGAATCGACGCAGGTGTCGGCGAAATACGCGTCGCTCACCCGCTTGGGCTGGTCGAACAGCGCCCAGCGGCCCAGAAGGAACGACGGCACGTCGCCGCGGTAGATGTCGTAGCCCTTGATGGCGCGATATTGCTCGAGATAGCGCTCGAAGCCCACCACCTTGCTGACCTCGTTGAGATAGAGCTCGGGATCGGAGTTGCGCAGGTCCGAGAAATAGGTCTTCACCCGGTTCTCCTGATAGTCGAGGAACCAGCCATAGGCGGCGAAGAACACGATCAACCCGCCCGCGAGCATCAGCGTTCCGCGGCCGGGCCTCCTGACGAAGCCGCGCAGCCGCTTCCAGTCCGCCCGTAGATAATGCATCCGCAACTCACCCGGTGTTGTGGCCGCACGGCCCCTGCGCATGGGGCGCACCGTCCGGCCGCCGCCTTGAACAACGCATTTGCGCCGTTCGTCCCGAGACGATATGTGAAGCCCTCAGCCGCGGTCTCGCTGCGCGCTCACGTCTCGGCCTCCGGACGCGACGGGGGGAGGGCGCTCAGGCCTGTTCGACCTGCCGATCCGGAGGCATCCGCATGCCACAGACTGCCGTCGCAGACAAGACGCAACCTCTGGCAGAGACGAGGCAGATCAGCCTGATCAGCCTTTCCATCATCGCGCTGATCCTGGGCGCGATCACCGGCTCGGGCGCCATCTTCCTGCGCTGGCTGATCGCGGTGCTGCACAACCTGTTCTTCTTCGGCGAGCTGACCTCGGTCTACAACGCCAACCTGCCGACACCGCCCAGCCCGTTCGGGCCGCTGATCATCCTGGCCCCGGTGATCGGCGGCGTCGTCGTGGTCTACCTCGTCAACCGCTTCGCGCCCGAGGCCCGCGGCCACGGCGTGCCCGAGGTGATGGACGCCATCTACTACCTGAACGGCCGGATCCGCCCGGTGGTGGTGGTGATCAAGTCGCTGGCCTCGGCGCTCTCGATCGGCAGCGGCGCCTCGGTGGGCCGCGAGGGGCCGATCATCCAGATCGGCTCGGGCATGGGCTCGGTGTTCGGCCAGTGGTTCCACCTGCGCCACTGGCAGATCATCACCCTGGTCGCCGCCGGGGCGGGGGCGGGCATCGCGGCCACCTTCAACACGCCGCTCGGCGCGGTGATGTTCACCATCGAGCTGATGCTGCCCGAGTTCAGCCCGCGCACGCTCCTGCCCGTGGTGCTCGCCACCGGCACCTCCACCTATGTCGGGCGGCTCGCCTTCGGCATCGAGCCGGCCTTCCTGGTCGCCAGCCACGCGCGCTCGGACCTGATCGTGCCGCTCTCGGTCGACATGCTGCCGCTCTACATCGCGCTCGGCATCCTGTGCGGGGTGGCCTCGGGCACCTTCGTGCGCGTGCTGCACTGGATGGAGGACATCTTCGACGGCATGCCCTGGAACCCGTATGTGCACAACATCATCGGCATGACCGGGATCGGCGTGCTGATGTACGTGCTCCTGTTGACCACCGGCTACTACCACACCGACGGCGTCGGCTATGGCACCATCCAGACCATCCTGAACGGCCAGCTGACGGCGCCGTGGCTGCTCGGCGTGCTGTTCGTGGCGAAGCTGACGGCGACCACGGTCAGCCTGGGCTCCGGGGCCTCGGGCGGCGTGTTCTCGCCCTCGCTGTTTCTGGGCGGCACGCTGGGCGCGGCCTTCGGCGCCACGGTCGGCCATATCTGGCCGTTTTTGGGCTTCAGCCCGGTGCCCTTCGCGGTGATCGGCATGGCCGGCATCGTCGGCGGCGCCACCGGCGCGGCCATGACCGCGATCATGATGCTGTTCGAGATGACCGGCGACTACACCATCGCGGTGGCCGCGATCATCGCTGTGGCCTGCTCGATCGGGGTGCGCCGCGCCATGATGGACGAGAACATCTACACCATGAAGCTGGCGCGGCGCGGCCACCGCATCCCCAAGGAGCGGCACTCGCACATGTTCCAGATCCGGCACGCCCGCGAGGTGATGTCGCCGGTGATCGGCGTGGTCGAGCGCTCCGAGATCGCGCCCGTGGTGCCGGCCAGCGACGAGCCGCCCTCCGCCTTCGCCGTGGTCACCGAGGAGGGCCGCATCTACGGCGTCGTCGCGGTCGAGGGCGACGATCCGCGGCGCGCCATCGCCACCACCATTCGCCCGGTCGGCATCGCGCGCGAGACCACCTTCCTGCAGACGCTGATGGCGCGCATGGCCCAGCGCGGGCACGCCGCGGTGCTGGTGGTCGGCAACGGCGTGGTGCCGCGGCCCGAAAACGTGGTCGGGGTGGTCACGCGCGAGAACATCGCCGGCTCGATCATCCGCGACTTCGCCCAGTGATTGGCCCAGTGATTGGCCCAGTGATTGGCCCAGTGAGCCGGCGCCGCGTGCCGCCGCGCCCGGGCCGGGCCGCGCGCCGGGCGCAGCACCGGTTTTGCCACCCCTTCCCCAACCCGGCCCGGCTGACTATTCTGCCCGCCGGACTGCCCCGCCGCCGGCGCCCGCCGGAGCCGGCCCCGCGAACGAGAGGACCCCGACGGATGCCCATGCCGCGCCTGCCCCGCCTCCTGCTGGTCGCCGTCCTGACCGCGGCCCTCGCCGGCTGCTCGCTGTTCGGCAGCAAGGAGAAGAAGCCGAAGGTCGAGGACATGAAGCCCGACCAGATCTACGCGCTCGGCTCGTCGCAGCTGCAGAGCGGCAACGACAAGCAGGCGGCGGACACCTTCAACGAGATCGAGCGCCTCTATCCCTTCTCGCAGCTGGCCAAGCGGGCCATCATCATGTCGGCCTTCGCCTCCTATCAGGCCGGCGACTACAGCGCCGCGCGCGCCTCGGCGCAGCGTTATCTCGACCTCTACCCGGCGGACACGGACGCGGCCTACGCCCAGCACCTGATCGCCATGACCTGGTACGACAACATCGTCGACGTGGGCCGTGACCAGACCAGCACCCGGCACGCGCTGACCGCGCTGCGCGACGTGGTCAACCGCTACCCCAACACCGACTATGCCCGCGACGCCCAGCTCAAGATCGACCTCACGCTCGACCACCTCGCGGGCAAGGAGATGACGGTCGGCCGCTACTACCTCAAGCGCGGCAACTACGAGGCCGCGATCAACCGCTTCCAGCGCGTGATCGACGACTATCCGACCACCTCGCAGGTGCCCGAGGCGCTGCACCGGCTGGTCGAGGCCAACCTCGCGCTCGGCCTCAACAAGGAGGCGCTGGCCGCGGCCGCGGTGCTCGGCCACAACTATCCCGGCTCGGACTGGTACGCGCGCAGCTACACGCTGCTCACCGGCAAGCAGATCCTGCCCAAGCACAACAACGGCTTCCTCACCCGCGTGTGGCGTCGGGTCATCCAGGGCAAGTGGCTCTGAGCCGGGGCAGGGCAAGGGGGCGGTCCGGCGGGCGGTCCGGCGGGCCATCCCGGGGCGGCGATGCTGGTCAGCCTTGAGATCCGCAACATCGTGCTGATCGAGGCGCTGAGCCTCGAGTTCCGTCCCGGCCTCAACGTGCTGACCGGCGAGACCGGGGCGGGCAAGTCGATCCTCTTGGACGCGCTCGGCTTCGCGCTGGGGCGCAAGACCGGGCGCGAGCTCGTGGGCGCGTCCGATCAGGCCGGCTCGGCCACGGCCGTGTTCGCGCCCGGGCCCGACCATGCCGTGCGCGCCGTGCTCGACGAGCTCGGGCTCGCCGCCGGCGACGAGCTGGTCCTGCGCCGCGTCGCCGGCCGTGACGGCCCGGCGCGCTGCTTCGTCAACGACCGGCGCACCAGCGTCGAGGCGCTCGCGCGCATCGGCGAGACGCTGGTCGAGGTGCACGGCCAGCACGACGAGCGCGGCCTTCTGAACCCGCGCCAGCACCGCCCGCTGCTCGATGCCTTCGCCGGCCTCGCGCCGGCGCTCGCCGCCAGCCGCGCCGCCTGGGGCCAAGCCGAGGCCGCCGCGCGCCGGCTCGCCGACGCCCGCGCCGGCCTCGAGGCCGCCCGTGCCGACGAGGACTATCTGCGCCACTGTCTCGCCGAGCTCGACGAGCTGGCGCCCGAGCCGGGCGAGGCCGATCGCCTCGACGCCGAGCGCCGCCTGATCCAGCAGGCGGCGAAGATCCGCGACGAGGTGGCCCGCGCCGCCGAGGCGCTGTCGCCCGAGGGCGCCGAGGGCGTGCTGTCGCAGGCGCTGTCCTGGCTCACCCATGCCGCCGGGCGCGCCGAGGGCCTGCTGGATGCACCGATCGAGGCGGTCGACCGCGCCATGCTCGATCTCACCGAGGCCCAGCGCGGCGTCGAGGCCGCGCTCGAGCGCCTCAGCTTCGACCCCGGCCGGCTCGAGGCGGTCGAGGAGCGCCTGTTCGCCATCCGCGGCCTGGCGCGCAAGCACCAGGCCGAGGCGGACGCGCTGCCCGACCTCGCCGTCGAGCTGGCCCGCCGCCTCGACGAGATCGACCTCGGCCAGGCGCGCATCGCCGAGCTCGAGGAGGCCGACGCCGCGGCGCGCCGCGCCTGGCAGGGCGAGGCCGAGGCGCTCACCCAGGCCCGCCGCGCCGCCGCCACCCGCCTCGACGCGCGGGTCACCGCCGAGCTCGGCCCCTTGCGCATGGAGGGGGCGGGCTTTGGCACCGGGA
>NZ_JBZSYN010000013.1:0-20260 GCF_058622915.1 Thermohalobaculum sp.
CAGGATCGAGTTCGCCAACGTGGCCAGGCCGGTCCGCTACACCGCCCGTCTTCTCCTGCTGCGCGCCGGATTTGCGGCATGCCTGATCGTCGGCGTCATCACGCTTGCCGAGCTGCTTGGGCCGCGCTGGACCGGCGTGCTGGCGGGCTTCCCGGCGACGCTCTTGCCCACTCTGCTGATCATCCACCTGACCTACGGACGGGCGAGCACGCATGCGCTCATCCGCAGCTTTCCGGTCGGTATGGGCTCGATCATCCTCTACATCCTGAGCGTCAGGTTCGCCTTTCCCGCCTGGGGCGTCTATGCCGGCACGACCGTCTCTCTGTGCGTCTCCGCCGTATACCTGACGACCGTGCTGATCTGGCGCCATGCCCGGTCCGGCCGCCAAGCGGCCCGCGCGCGGCGCTGAGGGAAGCCGGCCAGGACTGAGGCTCGGCCACGCGCCGCGCCCCGCTCGTCTCCATGTCGCTGGCCGGATTGCACGACCTGCGAGCTTGGTAAAGACCCGATTAATGGCTGATGCGCCCGAGGCACAGAAGATTCGCGAGGCAAGTGCTTCCAGGCCGAGTCCGATTGCTGTCGCAGCCCCTCAAGGCTAGGTCGGAAACTAGATCGATCGAAAACGCGATGCTTTGAGCGGGGGCCCGCGAATGCATTTTGCTGACAGCTTTGTCGCGCTCCTGATCGAGTCGGGGCTGGTCATCACCGTGCTCTCCGGACTGATCGGGTTGACGCTGGAAGCCCTCTGGCCCGCGAGCCCTATGTCGTCCAGGCCGCGCCTGCTCGACCTGTGGTTCGCGGTCTTCGGCAAAGTCGTCGCCTTTGCGGCGAGCCCCGTGGTGATCGCTGGCAGCAGCCTGCTCCTGAGCCGGCTCGGCGTTGGCCTGATCCCCTTGGTGAACTCCGGTTTGGCACTCGGTCTCTCGGCGCTACTCTATCTTCTGACCTACGATCTGATCCGGTACTGGGTGCACCGGCTCGAACACGCCGTGCCGGCGCTGTGGGCGATGCACTCCTTCCATCACAGCGCGACCGAAATGAACACGTTCACAATCGACCGGGTCTACTGGTTGTCCGAGGTCGTGCAGGCGTGCATCATTACACCGTTCCTCGGCTTCTTGTTCGTCGCCACGCCCAATGTGCTGCTGATCTTCCTGGTCGTGCAGGTGGTCTTCCGCGCTATCAGCCACATGAACGTGCGCCTCGATCTGGGAAGGCTCACGCTGGTCGTCATGGGCCCGCAGTTCCACCGCATCCATCACTCGCTCGACAAGCGGCACTGGAACAAGAATTTCGCGCAGACATTTCCATTCTTCGACGTGCTCTTCGGGACCGCATGGAAGCCGGCACCGGACGAATGGCCGGAGACGGGGCTCGATGAGAGCCCGCAGGCCGGTCCGACATCCGCGGCTCTTTGGCCCTTCGAGTTTTGCAAGGCGGCTGCCCGGCAAGCCAGAGCCGATCCCGGCAGCTACGAACGCGGTGCTTGAGGTCGGGTGACTTTAGCGAGCCGTCTGCTCGGCCCCTCGCGTGCCTGATCGGGGGACCCGAGGCGGCGCGCCGGCGCATGACCCTGGATCATTCGTCGCGGCCGACGTCCCGCTTTTCCTGCGCAGGTAGATATCGTAGGGCCCGATCCCGTTGCGCTCGACCCGGGCCGCCTTCTCGTACCGGGCCCAGATCTGCGCGAATCGCGGATCGCGACAGAAAAACGGAAGGTAGCGAAACCCGAGGCCGCCGAATCTCGGATCGGGGCGCTCGTCGACGACGACCACCGTCGGAGGATCCCGCGCCAGGTCCTGCACGACCGACTTGACCACGTAGCGCTTGATCCCCGCATAGGCCGCGGCAAGTTTGGGATCCGAGCTCCCCCGCGCGGCGTGCAACCCCCGCACGGCCCCGGGCAGGAGCCACAAGGCTGGAAACCGGGACGACCAGTGCAGGTTCGTCAACTCGACGAGCGGAAAGCCCACCCAGTTGTACGAGGTGAGGACGTAGAGCGCACCGTGGCTGCTCCCGGCCAGCCTGTTGACCACGGGTGCCAGGGCCTGCGCCACCTCGTTGCGATATGTCCCCCGTGTCAGAGGCACCGCCAGGATTGCCGCCGCGAGGGTGGCGCCCAACAGTCTGTGCCGTCCCCAGATGGTGCCGGTCGCGGCTAGCAGGAAGAGAAGGGCCGTCACCGGCAGAACTTGGTAGGTCCATCCCTTCATCTGCAGAAGATAGATGACGTAGAAGGCCGTCGCGCAAAGCACGAGGACCTGCGTGAGCTGCCGGTGCCGGCGCTCTTGGCGGATCACGGCCAGGCCGAACAGGGCCAGCGGCAGCGCAAACGTCTGCCAGGTGACGAGCACGAAGGCGGGCGGGTTGGAATAACCCCGCTGATAGACGAGCAGAGCGCGCGGCACCACTTCGCCGAGGTAATCGGGCGCCAGCAACGGTATGGAGGCAGCATAGGCAAGCCCGACAAACGCGAGCCCGGCCATCTCCGGGCGTCGCAGGCTCCAGCGCGCCCGCAGTTGCGCCGCCAGGTAGAGCTCGAGCGAGAGCGGCACCAGAAGGAAGAAGGGCTTGAGGCAGAAGCCGAGACCGGCAAACAGGCCGCAAAGACCGGCGAGCGTGGCATCGATCTCCGCCCCTTTGGCGCGGAGCGCCGCGAGCAGTAGGTAGGGCAGGCAGAACACCAGCATGAGGTGCTCGCGCTGGCCGAAGTCGGTCGACGGAAACGCCACCAGCGCCAGGAGCACGGCCAGCGTCAGAGCCCACCGGCGCGCGCCTTCTGGTTCCAGCCGCCGGGCCAGCCCCGCTGTCATGGCCACGGACATGCCGACAAGCAGGAACACATAGCCGACGAACGCCGTGTACGCCGGAATTCCGGCGAGCTTGGAGAAGATGACCGGCGGCACGTTGAGATAGAAGATCAGCGGCGGATTGACCTCGACGACATCCCTGTACAGCCGGGCTCCGTCGAGCCATTTCGACGTACCCGTCAGAATCCACAGGACGTCGTTGTTTGGCATCGCCCGCGCATAGACGATGGCCCCCGCCAGCCATAGGACGGCTATCGCGCCGCGGACGCCCAGCAGCGCGCGCGCCCGGCCGTGCGGGCCCTGCCGCGTCGCCGCGCTCGCCGCGTTCATCTGCCGCGCCTGAGAAGATCGCAAGGGAGCCGCGCTCCTGGCGCCGAACCCGCTTTTCGAACCCGACCGCGTCATCGCTCCGGCCCCGCGGGCAGGGTCGCCCGTCGCCAGCGTGTTCTCGAAAACAGCTGCATCTCGCGTCAGCCCCCGCTTCGACCAGGTGGGCTCAAGGTGTTGCATCTATCGGCGCTGTGACAAGACATGCATGCCGATGTTTGCAAGTTGGTGAAGGCGTTTTGTCCTGTGGGCACAACGTGCCTGCGGTCCCCCGTGGTCTCGGCAGCGTTGCTCGCCTCGCTGCTGTGCCGCTCGCCGCAGCCCGCAAGTCGCTCAGTCCGGGCGCTCGCTCGCGCGGTAGCTCGAGCGCGCCAGCCATTCGGGGCTGATCTCGACCCCCCAGCCCGGCGCCTCCGTCACCGTCACCCGCCCATCCTCGACGGCATATGGCGAGGGCACGAACAGCCCTTCCTGCCAGGGGTAGTAGTCCGGTCCCTCGATCGAGAACTCGAGGTAGTCCCCTGCATTCGGGATCGCGCGCAGCAGGTGCATGGTGAACAGCGTCACCAGGCCGAGATTTGCTGCGTGCGGGGTCACCTTCATGCCGGCGGCCTCGGCCATCCGCGCCACGCGCAGGGTGCGCGCGATGCCGCCCAGATAGAGCACGTCGGGCTGTGCGATGTCGACCGCGCGCATCCCGATGATCTGCCGCCACACCCCGAGCTCGCAATCCTGCTCGCCCCCGGTGACGTCGATCTCCAGCGCCTGCGCCACCTCCCGCGTCTGCTCCAGTTCCCAGTAGGGGCAGGGCTCCTCGTAGTGGCAGACCCCCTCGGCTTCGAGCATCCGGCCGACCTCGATGGCGCGCGCCGGCGAGAAACCGCTGTTGGCATCGACCAGGAGTGCGGCCTCGGGGCCCAGCGCCCGGCGCATCTTCGGCACGATGGCCTCGGTCCGGCCCGGCCATTCGTCGCGGTCGCGCCCGCACTCCGCGCCGATGCGGAACTTGAAGGCGTCGAAGCCGAAGCGGTCGCGCAACCGCAGCATCCGCTCCGCCTCGGCTTCGGGCGTGATGTCGCGCTTCATCGACGAAGCGTAGGCCCTGAGCCGGCCCGGCGTGCCACCCAGAAGCGCCACCACCGGCTTGCCGGCAGCCTTGCCGCGCGCGTCCCACACGGCGGTGTCGATCCCGGCCAGCGCACGCTTGAGGTAGGAGCCCGGGAACTTGTGCTCGCGCTCCAGCACGCGGTCGGTCAGCTCGTCGAGATCACCCGTCTCCTGGGCCAGGACGTGTGGCGCCACCTGGCGGTGCAACACGGCCTGGGTGATGTCGGCATTGTAGGTGGAGACCTGTCCCCAGCCTTGCGTGCCGTCCTCGGCGGTTACCCGGACGAATCCGATCCATTCGTTGCAGAAGCTCTCGATCCTGGCGATGCGCATGCGCTCCCTCTCATCGGGCCTTTCCGCCAATCGCGGGCCGTTGCGCAATCGTCAGCATGACGATGCCTTGACGTTCTCTGGGCCGGGCTGCCCGGCCCGCTGCGAGCCCTCGGGAGCGCCACATTACCCGGTCCGCAGGTCCTGGTATATCCGGGTCCGCAGCGCTCGATCCCTGGAATGCGGGACCGGTTGCAACAGGCTGTGGGATCCTTTTTGCCTGCCACCGAAACGACGGCAGTGCCGCGGCCGGCTGCGGCATTGCAGAGGGGAGACGCGCGGCGTTTGGCTGCTAGAGTCCGTTGGGGCGCCGCCACCCGCCGTGCGGTGCGAATCAGATTGGCCGGGATCCGCGATGCGACAAAGCCACCACGTATTCGAGCACCTGATCGCCAAGTGCCGCGACCTCGAGCCGATTCCGACGGCCGTGGTGTTCCCGCTCAGCGACGTTGCCCTCACCGGTGCCGTTGAGGCTGCCCGGGAGAGGTTAATCCGGCCGATCCTGGTCGGACCGAAGGGCGAAATCGCCGCTCTCGCCCGCAAGATCGGCCTCGATCTTTCTGCCTGCGAGACGGCCGATGCGGCCGACGATCTCGACGCCGCCGATCAGGGCGTCGCGCTTTGCCGCTCCGGGCGCTGCGAGGCGCTGATGAAGGGCAGCCTGCACACCGACCATTTCATGCACGCGGTCATGGCCGAGCAGACCGGGCTGCGCAGCAAGCGGCGAATCAGCCACGTCTTCGTGCTCGACGTGCCGACCTATCCGCGCACGCTGATGATCACCGATGCCGCCGTGAACATCTATCCCGACCTCGAGGACAAGGTCGACATCGTGCAGAACGCCATCGAGCTGGCGCACGCGCTCGACATCTCCAAGCCGAAGGTCGCGATCCTCTCGGCGGTCGAGACCGTCACGCCGCGGATCCGTTCGACAATCGACGCCGCGGCGCTGTGCAAGATGGCCGATAGGGGCCAGATCACCGGCGGCGTGGTGGACGGCCCGCTGGCCTTCGACAATGCCATCGACCGCGAGGCGGCCAGGATCAAGCAGATCCGCTCGCCGGTCGCGGGCGCCGCCGACATCCTCGTGGTCCCCGATCTCGAGTCGGGCAACATGCTGGCCAAGCAGCTCGAATATCTCGCCGATGCCGAGGCCGCGGGCATCGTCGTCGGCGCTCGCGTCCCGCTCATCCTGACCAGCCGCTCGGACAGCGCCAAGACCCGGCTTGCCTCCTGCGCCGTGGCGGTGCTGCTCGCGCACGCGCGGCGCCGCATGCCGCACAGGGCGGTGCCGGCATGACGGATCGGCACGGGGCGGCGGCCGAGCGCGCGATCCTGGTCCTCAATGCGGGATCCTCCAGCCTCAAGTTCGGCATCTACCGAACAGGCCCCGACGGCGAGCCCGCGCTGGCCGCCCGCGGCGAGATCCAGACGGTCGGCGGCGCGCCGCAATTCACCGCTTACGACGCGGCGGGCGAAGTGCTGGACGAGCGACGCTGGTCCCAGAGAGAGGCGACCAGTGTGCACGGGCTCCTCGACGCGCTGCTAGGATGGATCGACCAGCGGTTCGGCGCGGACCAGGTCGCGGCCGCGGGGCACCGGGTCGCGCTGGGCGGGCTGGCGAACAGCAGCCCGACGCTGATCCGCCCCGACATCCTCACGCGCCTGCGCGCCCTCGCGCCAATGGCGCCCCTGCACCAGCCGCTCAATCTCGAACCGGTCGAGGCCCTGTGGAAGCGCCGTCCCAGCCTGCCGCAGGTCGCCTGCTTCGACACCGCGTTCCACCGCACCATGCCGCGCGTGGCCGAGCTCTACGGCCTGCCCCGCGCGCTCACCGAGGCCGGGGCGCGGCGCTACGGCTTCCATGGCCTGTCCTACGAATACATCGCCGGGGAACTGCCCCGAATCGACCGCCGCGCGGCGCAAGGGCGCACGGTGGTCGCGCATCTGGGCAGCGGCGCCAGCATGTGCGCCTTGCACTCGGGCCGTAGCGAGGCGACGACCATGGGCTTCAGTCCGCTCAGCGGGCTGGTCATGGGCACCCGCCCCGGCGAGCTCGACCCCGGCGTCCTGCTGTGGCTGATGCGCGAGCGCGGCCTCTCTGCCGCCGAGATCGAGGACCTGCTCTACCGCAAAAGCGGCCTTCTCGGCGTCTCCGGGCTCGACGCCGACATGCGCGCGCTCTTGGCGAGCGATGCCCCGCAGGCCCGCGAGGCGGTGGAGCTGTTCGTCTACCGGGTCTGCCGCGAGCTCGGCTCGCTCGCCGCGGCGCTGGGCGGCCTCGACGCGCTGGTCTTCACCGGCGGCATCGGCGAGCACGCGGCACCTGTCCGCGCCGCGGTCTGCCGCCAGTCGGCCTGGCTCGGCATCGCGCTCGACGAGGCGGTGAACGAGCGCGGCGGGCCGCGGCTGAGCGCGCCCGACAGCGGCGTCACGGTCTGGGCCATTCCCACCGACGAGGAGCTGATGATCGCACGCCACACCTGCCGCCTCGCCCTGGCAGGGGGGCAGCCATCTTCACATGAGGCAACGTGATGACGACCAAGCACAAGCCGGCCGCACGGCCCTCCCGCGAGCACTCGGTGCCATGGTTCTGGCCGATGGCCGCGACGATCGAGCTCGAGGAGAAAGGCCTCGAGATGTTCCGTGACAACCTGCGCTTCGTCGCCGAGGCGGAAGAAATAACCGCGCCACCGCCCGCCGAGTGGGCCTCGCCCAACCGGGTCCTTCTCGACCTCGACACCATGCGGCTGAGGGACTTCACGCGGGGCAAGGCGTCGGCCGCGGCGCCGGTGCTGGTCGACACGCCCTTTGCCGGGCACGACTCCACCATCGCCGACTACGCCCGGGGCCAGAGCCTGGTGGAGACCCTTCTGGGCTCGGGTCTCGAGCGGGTGCTTGCCACCGACTGGAAGGGCGCCACCGATGCCATGAAGGACTTCGACATCGACAAGTACCTGGCCGAGATCAACGTCGCGGTCGACGAGCTCGGCGGCGCGGCGCATCTCGTGGGCCTGTGCCAGGGCGGCTGGATGAGCGCCATGTACGCCGCGCGCTTCCCCGCCAAGGTGCGCTCGCTGGTGCTGGCCGGTGCGCCGATCGACACCGATGCCGGCGACGGTCCGATCAAGAAGATCGCGCACGAGCTTCCCTTGAGCTTCTACGAGGAGATGGTTGCGGCCGGGCGCGGGCGGATGCTCGGTCGCTACATGCTGGCGGGCTGGAAGAACATGCACCCGGACGAGCAGTATCTGGAGAAATACATCGACCTCTACGAGCACATCGAGGACAAGTGCTGGGTCCAGCGGACCGAGCATTTCGAGCGCTGGTACGAGAACCCGATCGACCTGCCCGGGCGCTACTATCTCCAGGCGATCAAGGAGCTGTTCAAGGAGAACCGGCTGGCCAAGGGCCGCTTCGTCGCGCTCGGCCGCCGCATTGACCTTGGGGCGATCGAGGCGCCGCTCTACCTGTTGGCCGGCGACGGCGACGACATCACCACCAAGGAGCAGGTGTTCGCCGCCGAGGATCTCGTCGGCACGCCGCGCGGTCGCCTCGAGAAGAAGCTGGCGCCCGGCGGGCATATCGGCCTTTTCATGGGCTCGCGCACGCTCGAGAATGTGTGGCCCGGAATCGCGCGCTGGATCCGCCGGCAGGAGGAGGGGACCGGCGCGCCCTGACAGCGCGGCTCCCGGGCCGCGGCCGGCAGGGCGGTTATTCGGATTCCGCTCCCAGGTATTCCCAGGTTGGGCCGGCGGTTGTGCCGGGTGTGTCCGGCAGCGGCACGCGTATCAGGCGCTGCGCCGCGTCCTTCAGTCGGTACATGAGGGGCACGAGCGCCAGCAGCCGCTCCTTGTCGCCGTTGAAGGCCGCGTGCAGCCCGTCCAGCAGGTCCGTCCAGATCAGGTTGAACTGGCGCGAGAGCTCCGCGATCTCGGGGCAGTCGCGGTAGGCGCCGGGCTTGGGATCGTCGCGCATCGGCCAGACCGCGCTCCAGTCCACGGCAAGGTCGCCCCCGCTCGGCGGCTCATGCAGGTGGTCAGTGGCCTTGTAGTAGCGGCTGTGCAGAATCTCGTTGAACTTGTAGAAATGCGCGACGTCCCAGCATTCCTCGCCCTTGGGCGCGGGGATGCGATCGCCGTCGCAGGCGCGGCCGCCCAGGGCGGCGCCCTCGCCCTCGTCCATGACCTCCGTGATGGCGTGGAGCGCGTGCTTCAGGCACTCCGATGGATTGCCGCGGACCGCGATCACCTCGCCGCCGGCGCCGTAGTAATCTTCCGGGCCGATCTGCAGATCGCCGTCGCCGATGAACAGGTTCGCCGCGCCGTGCTCCTTGCTGGCCTTCTCCAGCTGAAGCCGGATCCAGTAGTAGAACCCGCCGATGGTGCGGTATTTGCCCTTCTCGGCATTGTGCCAGTCGGGCGGCGCCTTCTCGACCTCGCGGAAGCCCTTGACCTGCTCGGGCGAGAAGCGCCGCAGGCGGATCGTCGGTCCCTTGCCGTCCAGCAGATCGTGCGGGTAGGACGGCAGAAGATCCGGGTCGTTCAGGAACGGGGTGCAGCCGATGGCGTTCAGCACGTTGGCGACCAGCACCATGTGCAGCATCTCCTCGACCATCACCTGCCGGATGACCTCGATCGGCTCGGCGTTGACGATCTCCGGCTCGCTGCGGTCGTACTGGCCCTGCTCCTTGATCGAGTAGCACGCGGTGGCATAGGCCGGGATGGTCGCCAGCTCGAGCATCAGCGCCGTCTGGAGCAGGCCCTGCAACTCGGCGCGGGCGTCCTCGAGTGCCTTGTTGTCGGTCATTTCAGCGCCCCGTTGATCGCCTCGGCCGCCTTGAAGGTCAGCGCCGCGAGGGTGAGGGTCGGGTTCGAGGTGGCGATCGTCGGCATCGAGCCGGCCCCGACCATCCACAGGTTCTCGTGCTCCCAGCACTTCATCTCGGGCCCGGTGACCGAGTTTCTCGGGTGGCTGCCGATGCGGTGGGTGCCGACCAGGTGGCCCGAGCCGAACACCGTGTATCCCTTGCCCTCATGCGTGAAGTAACCGGCGGCCGCGGGGTCGTAGACCGTGTGGTTGCGCACGCCGAGGCGGCGATAGACCTGCATGCAGGCCTCATGCGCCAGCGCCAGGCCCGAGCGCGAGTAGTCGTCCACGTCGTAGCTGATGACCGGGCGATACTGGCCCATGGCATCGCGATAGGCGGGGTCGATGGTGACGCGGTTCGAGGGCTCGGGGAGCTGCTCGACCAGGATGCCGATGCGCATCTGGCGCTGCACGTGGTGAAACAGTTTCCCGCGCAGCTCGCGGCCGAACAGGTTCTCCTCGCCCACCATGCGCGCCAGGTCCGAGGCCGGCGCCCCGGCGGCGAAGTTCCAGCCCCAGTTGCCGATCTCGAGACGAAAGGCCGCCTTCTCGTCGCGGAAGAGGCCGTCGCGGAACGAGCCGATGCCCGATGTCGAGCCCGGCCCCCGGAACGGGCCGATCGCATCGCGCGCCAGCCCCCAGGTCATCATGTAGGGGTGGTCCATCAGGTTCCGCCCGAGGTCAGGGCTCGAGCGGCACAGCCCCGAGGCCAGCGCCAGCGTGGCGTTCTCGATCGCGCCGCCAGCCAGCACGTAGATGCCCGGATCGCCGTTGTCGCGCCGGGCGCGCACCCGACGCATCGCGTATTGCGGCACGCCCGGGAACGGATAGCGCTTGTAGACGATGCCGCTGACGCGCCCCGTCTCGTCGGTCTCGACCTCCGAGGCGATCGACTGGGTCTGCACCGTCAGCCGTCCCGTTTGGTTCGCCTTGGCGTCTGCCAGCGTCTTGGTGGCGGTGTATTTGGCCTGGATCGGGCAGATCGGGATGCAGCTCGAATTGCCCTCGCAGCGCTGGCCCATGAAGGCAAAGGGGCCGGTGGTGCCGCGCGGCTCGAAAGCCTCGCGACCCCTGCCGGGCTTGCGCGGGGTCGAGTTGCGGCCCTGCGGCGTGTTGCACACCTTGATGTCGACTACGTCGCGGCCGGGCACGGGCGTGCCGTTGCGGCTTGGGCGCAGCCCCGTCATCACCGGCGTGCCGTCCGCGCCCCGCGCGATATAGCCGTCGAGATAAGAGCTGGGAATGCGGTGCATCGGGTAGTCATAACCCTTGGCGAAAAAGTCCTTGCCATCGCCCTCGCGCGAGGTATGGATGCCCAGCGCCTCGGGGGTCTGCTCCTTCGCCTCGGCCGAGACCCCGATCTCCCACTCGGCGGCCTCGTAGAAGGGGCGCAGCTCGGCATAGCCGAATGGCCAGTCGATGCCGAGCCCGAAGCGGGACTGCATCTCGAAGTCGGCCGGCAGCATGCGCAGGCTGGTGCCCAGCCAGTGCAGCGTCGTGCCGCCATAGGCGCGCAGATAGTTGCTGCCGAAAGGCATCGGCCCCCGCTGCACGAAGTAGCCCTGGGTGTCCGGCACCGTGCCGTGCACCGGCGCGATGTCGAGCACCGAGGGCGAGGGCAGCGTCGGCAGGTTCGGGTAGGGCGCGTTCGGCGTCTTGGCCAGCGCCAGGTAGTACTGGTCCAGATAGGCACGGTAGGTGTCCCAGGTCTCGCCCCGGTCGGCCCCGGCTTCCAGGATCAGGACGGTCCGTCCCGCTTCCACCAGCTTCTTGGCCAGGATCGCCCCGGCGATCCCGGCGCCGACGATGACCACGTCGTAGCTGCGCTCGTCGTCCTGCGGTGTCGCCATGGCTCAGCCCTCCGGCGTCGGGGACTTGGGCGGCTCCAGCGCCCAGGCGCCGAAGCCCTGCTGCTTGGCGCCCATCGGGTGCGCGCCGATGGCGCTCCAGACCAGCCCCTCCTTGTAGGCGCGGGTCGAGATGATGCGCGCGACGTCGAAGCGCGAGGCGCCCCAGGCGCGGCGCCACTCCTGCGGCAGCGGCACCCACTGGCCGAGATACCAAAGCTGGATCAGCGCCCGCGCCAGCGGCCCGAGGCTCTCGCTGGCGAGGTAGGTGTCGCGCACCCGGCGCTCGCTGCCCGCCGCGTCGCCGGCGAGCCCGGCCTCGAGCCCGGGGCCGTGAGCGAGGAACTCATCGAGCAGCGCGGCCGGGGCGACCTGGCGGAACTGCTCCCAGTAGTCGGCGGCGCAGCCGGTGGCGTGCAGCTCGGCACGCGAATAGCCGGTGAGCACGGCGCTGATGGCGAGGAAGGCGTCGAAGGCGGGATCCTGTGCCTCAGCCATGGCGGTCCCCGTCGATGGCGTCGACATAGAAGCCGCGCGGCTCGATGCAGGCGGGGGGACTGTCGAAGACCTGCGCCGCCGCCGGCTCTGCCCCGCCGAACAGCGTCCGCATGTCGCGCGTCATGGCGAACTCGTTGCCGCCGATCTCCAGCCGCACTGCCTTCGCCTGCGCGGGCGTCAGCATCGCCGTCTGAAACAGCCCGACGATGGTCCAGCGGGTCCAGACCGTGCGGCCGAGGCCGGTGGCGAACTCAGGGATCGGCGTACAGTTGGTGGGCGTCCAGCGATAGCCCGTGAAGTCGGTCGACAACCGGTAGACGAAGTCTTCCGGGTTCTTGGGGTCGACCAGCTCGATCCGCCAGGTCTGCGACTGCACCGGCGGGTCGCCCTCGGGCTTGGCGTTCAGCGCCGGCACCTTGTAGTTGAAGCTGGCGAAGAACTTCGGTTCCCCGAACACTTCGCGCCCGGCCTTCACGGCCACCTTGTTGTCGGCGGCCACGTGCAAGCGCAGATGGCCGATGGTCTTGGTCTGGTCGTGCCCGTGCAGGTATTCTACCAGGCTCATCTGCGGCACACCGGGCACCCGGTTGGCCGGGTAGGCGAGCAGGTTGAACACGACCTCATTCACCGTGCCCAAAGCATTGTCGTAATGCGCCGTGTAGCGCTGGAAGTTGAGCAGGATCACCGCCCGCTCGCGCCCGTCGGCATGGGGGAAGCGCGCGACGCACAGGCCGGTGCCCTTCACGAAGGCTTCGGCTATCTCGGGCGCGATATACCAGTAGACCCATTGGCACTGCAGCGAGGCATAGTAGAAGGGGAAGGCGTCGAACTCGTCGGGCAGCTTTGGCATAACGCCGGTCGCCGGCGTCTGCCGGCAGGCGGGCGCCTGCCGGGTCTTGTTGTCGTTCATGCTCGTTCCCCCCTTCTGGCGCTGCCCCGGTCCGTCCGGGACGCTCATCCGAGCCGGCGCACCGGCATCGCGTGCAATACTTCGCGGCCCTCGACCGCCGCCGGGTCGTCGGCCGCCACCGCCTTCAGCGCGGTGGCCAGCGCCTCGGCCGCGGACAGTTGTTCCGGTCCTTCCGGCGCGCGCCGCGCCAGCGCCGTTGCCGCCCTGAGTCCCGAGCCGTGCAGGCCCATGGCCCGCGCCAGGTCCACCGCCTCGCGCAGCCGGGCGATGCAGCCCGCATGGTCGCCGCGCGCCAGCGCAATCTCGGCGCCGAGCCGGATGATCTCGGGCCTCCAGAACCCCTCGCCGCTGCGGTCGGCGAAGGCGGAGGCCTCGGCCAGGATGGCCTCGGCCTCGTCCTCGCGCCCGAGCGCCAGCGCGGTGTCGGCATGGAGATAGAGGAAATAGCTCAGCCCCAGTCGCGAGCCGGTATCGCGCCACTCTTCGAGCCCCCTGGCGATCGTCTCGAGCGCCTTCTCGCCAAGCTCGGCGCGGCGGGCCCAGCCGTTCATCACCCGGCCCCAGCCGAGCCAGAACTGGAACGTGTTCTGCTCCGACAGCGCGATCATCCGCGACGAGCTGGCCCGTACGCCTTCCTCGTCGCCCGAGAATTGGTAGACCCAGCCGGCGAAGGCCAGCGCGAAGGAGACGCTGAACGGATGGTCGGTCTCGCGCGAGGCCTCGAGGGCCCGCGTCGCCGCGGTCCGCGCCTCGGCGGTGCGCCCGCGTAGCCATTCGCACAGCGCCAGATACCCGTTTAGCGCGACGGTGAGGTCGACCACGTCGAAATCCAGCCCGCGCACACGGTCCTCGAGGATGATCTCGGCGGCGAGGCCCTTCTCCAGAAAGGCGATGGCCTCGTCGGGGCGGCCGAGATACGTCAGCACGGAACCGTGCGAGCGGCCGGTCGCGGCCGCCATCAGCGGGTCGGCGAGCTCCTCCGAAAGCGATTCCAGAAGCTCGCAGTGGTCCTGCGCGATGGCGTATTCGCCGCCCAGTAGCGCCGAGCGGAACTGGCCGTAGACCACCTTGAACAGCCGCTCGATCTCGCCATAGCGGCGGCACAGCTCGCGCGCCCGGCCATAGGCCGCGCGCACGCTCTGGTGGGCATAGCCGTTGACGAAGGCAAGCGGCACCGCGATCAGAATCTGCAGGTCCATCTCGCGCCGGTCGCGCGCTTCCGAGGCCGGCGCCTGGCGCAGGCAGTCGAGCGCCTGCTCGAGGTGCTCGATCGCCTCGACATTGGCCGAGCGCGCCATCGCCATGCGGGCAGCCGACAGCCAGTGCCCCTCGGCCGCCGCGTGGTCGCCGGCCAGCAGGTAATGATGCCCCAGCAACTCGGGCTCGCGGGCGGCCGTGTCCGGGAAATCCTGCTCCAGCACCCGGGCAATGCGCCCGTGCCAGCGGCTCCGCGCCGAGCGCAGCATCGACTGGTAGGCGGCGTCCTGCACGAGGGCGTGGCGGAAGCGGTAGGATTGAGCTTCGCCGATGCCGCCCACGGGCACGATCAGGTCGGCGTCGGCCAGCTTGACCAGGGCCTCGGAGACCTCCGCCTCGGGCCGATTCTGCACGCGGCTCAGCACCTCGCGCGTGAAGGTGCGGCCGATCGCGGCCGCGACCTGCGCGACCTCCTTGACCGCCGCGAGCCGGTCGAGCCGTGCCATCAGCGAGTCCTGCAGCGACTCGGGGATTGCCAGCGACAGGTCACCCTGGAAGGCCTCGTCCTGCGCCAGGATGCCGGCCTCCACGATCATCTTGGTCAGCTCCTCGATGAACAGCGGCACGCCGTCGGTGCGCGCCACGATCTGGTCCAGCAGCGCTTTGGGCGGGCGCCGTCCGGCGATGTTCTCGATCATCGCCACCGTGTCGCGCCGGCCCAGCCGATTGAGCTCGAGCGCGGTGACATGCGCCAGGTTCTTCCACGGCGAGAGGAATTCGGGGCGCGCCGTGATCAGCAGCAGGCAGCGCCGCCCCGGCAACAGCTCGACCCAGCGCGAGACGAACTCCAGCGTCGACGGGTCGATCCAGTGCACGTCGTCGAGCACCATGAGCAGCGGCCGCTGCTCGGCCATGGCCGCCGTCAGCTTGAGCAGCGCACCGATGATCTCGGCCTTCTCGCGCTCCGGTGCGGCGGCCATCTCCTCGAACCCGTCGTCCAACCCGAGCAGGCGCGCCAGCGGCCCTCCGGCATTGGCCTGGTCGAGCCCGAGACCGGCGAGAAAGGCGTCGAGCTTGTGCCGGTGCGCCGCGGCGTTCTCCGTCTCGCTGAGTTGCAGGAGCGAGGCCAGCGCGGACTTCATGGCGTAGAAGGCGCTGTTCTTGTGCAGCGGCGAGCCGAACAGCGTGAGCTGGCTCGCCGCCCCGCCGGTCATCTCCGGGCTCAGCGAAAAGACGATGCGCGACTTGCCGATGCCGCCCTCGCCGGTGATGACGAGCACCTGCCCGTCGCCCTCGCCGGCCGCTTCCCAGCGCGTCTCGACCAGCGCGATCTCGGCCTTGCGCCCGACCATCGGTGTCGCGGGTCTGTCCAGGCCGTGCCGCGGCGCCTCGAAGGCGGCCTTGGGCCGGCGCACGAGGAACAGCTCCATGGGCTCGCGCACCCCTGCCAGCATGGGCCGGCCCAGCGACTCGAAGTCGAGCTGCGGTCCGATCAGCCGCCTGGTGATCGCCGAGGCGACCACATGGCCCGTCTCCGCGTGGTTCTGGATCCGCGCCGCGATGTTGGGCGTGTCGCCGAACAGCGGCGTGCGCTCGTTGTGCTCGCCCGAGCCGGTCTCGCCGACCACCACGGGGCCGGTGTGCAGGCCGACGCGCACGGCGGTGCGGACGCCCTGCTTGGACGCCTCGGCAGCGATCTCCGGGGCAGCGTCGGCAATTTCCAGCGCCGCCAGCGCGGCGGCGAAGGCGCTGCCCTCCTGCACCACGCGGTAGCCGAACAGGGCCACGATGCCGTCGCCCGCGTAGTTGGCCACGTGGCCGCCATACTTGGTGACGACGGCAGAGACCGTGCTGCGATAGCGTGCGATCAGCTCGCGATAATCCTCGGGATCGAGCTGCTCGGAAATGGCGGTGGATCTGGCCAGGTCGCAAAAGAGCACCGTAAGCTGCCGCCGCTCGGCGATCTCTCTGGGGTGGCGCTCGCGCTCGGCCGGCCGCGCCAGAGCCTCGGATCCGGCCGGGTCGGTGCCGACCGGGGCGCCGCAGTTCACGCAGAACTTAGCGCCAGCGATGACCTCCTCGCCGCAAGCCGCGCATCGGCTGGCGAGGGAGGCCCCGCATTCCTGACAAAACTTCGCCCGCTGTGGGTTATCCGTCCCACAGGCCGGGCAGGTCACCGTCAAATCCGCCACTCGCGGTCAATCCTCAAAATGCCGAGATTTCTTGATCCAGGCCGATCTTCAGTCCGCATCTACATGAATCCTTGCAGCAGCTTGGAATACCCTACATGCATCGGGCGTTGGATGTCGATCACGATATCTCGCCGCGCGGAGATTTGGGCGGTTGCCGGGGCGGCGAGGGCGTCCCGGCGACCGCAGCCGCGTCGCGAAACATGACGCGCGCCGGTCATTACAACATTACAATATCAACGCAGTGTTAATCTTACATTCAACACAGAAACCCGGTTTGAAATGCACAGCCCGGCGCGGGGTGCTAGCAGGGTGGGAGCGGTGCCGGCAATCGACAAGGCCCGCGACCCTCGAAAGCCGGAGGCCAGACATGCCCTACAGGATCCTGATGCTCGGCGCGTCCTACGGCTCGCTGCTCGCAACCAAGCTGGCGATGGCCGGGCATGACGTGACGCTGGTCTGCCGGCCCGCCACAGCCCGTCTGATCAATGCCGAGGGCACCGAGCTGCGCATCCGGCTCAAGGGCGAGCAGGCGCACCGCGTAGTCCGCTCGGCCGACCTGCCCGGCTGCATCGACGCCCTGCCGCCCGAGGCGGTCGACCCGGCCGCCTACGACCTCGTCGCCCTGGCGATGCAGGAGCCGCAATACTGCGCGCACGCGATCCGCACGCTTCTGGCCCGCATCGCCGAGGCCCGCCTGCCGTGCCTGTCGATCATGAACATGCCGCCGCTGCCTTATCTCAAGCGGCTTCGCCTCGACACCGGCCCGCTCGAGGCCGCCTACACCGATGCCCGCGTCTGGGACCGCTTCGAGCCCGGTCTCGTCTCGCTGTGCTCGCCCGACCCGCAGGCCTTCCGGCCGGACGCCGGGGCGGCCAACGTGCTCGAGGTCGGCCTGCCCACCAACTTCAAGGCCGCCGGCTTCGCCGATCCGGCGCACACCGCCATGCTGCACGTGCTCGAGGCAGGTATCGAGGCGGTCAGGCTCGACGGCCGGGAGGTGCCCGTGAAGCTGCGCGTCTCCGACTCGCTCTTCGTGCCGCTGGCCAAGTGGAGCATGCTGCTCACCGGCAATTACCGCTGCATCCTGGCCGGTGGCGCCCGCTCGATCCGCGACGCGGTGCACGACGACCTGGCCTACGCGCGCGCGATCTACGAACATGTCGATGCCATCGCCCGCGCGCTCGGCGCCGAGGCCGAGGCGCAGGTGCCCTTCGACAAGTATGCCCGCGCCGCCGACTCCCTGCTAAAGCCGTCCTCTGCGGCCCGCGCCGTGGCGGCCGGGGCGACGCTGATCGAGCGGGTCGACCGGCTGATGCAGCTGGTCGGCCGCCAGCTCGGCCTCGATCACCCGACAATCGACGACGTTGTCGCCACGGTCGACGCGGTGCTGCTGCGCAACCGCGCCGAGGTCGCCTGAGCCCGGCCCAAGGGGCGCCGGCTCACCGGGGCGAAAACGGCGATGGCTCGTAGAGCCCATCGGGCAACGGGTTGCGTATCGCATGCGGCCGCAGGCCCGGCTTTTCGTCTTCCCAGGCGTCGCGCTGTTGCCGCCACTGCCGGTTGAGCCGTTCGCCGAGGGTCGTCCCGGTCTGCGGACGCGGCGCAGGCTGCTGCCGCGCGAGCCAGTCGGCGCCGCGCTGCAGCAGCAGCCGGCGCTCCGCCTCGCTTCGCGTGCGCAGCCAGTCGCGCCAGCTTCCACCGCGCTTCAGCTGCCATTCGAGCCAGGCCTGGCGCAGCGCCTGCTGGTGCGCCTGCCGCGCCGCCTCATCCTGGCGCTGCGCCGTGCGCGCGCTGGCGAGCGGGTCGGGCTGCGGGACCGGGCTCATCGGGCCAGCCTCGCCGGCGTGCGCAGACCCCGGTGCGGCCAGCACCAGCAGCACGGCCGCGGCCCGGGCGAGCCCCGTCACAGGTCGGAAAAGCGGGAAGCCGAGCGGCATCTCCTGTCCTCTGCGCGAGGCACCCGGCCAGGTGCCCGCCGCCACCGGGTGCCTGATGCGGCTGCCTGGCACGTGGGGATGCGAGCAGCAAGGAACAAGATGCGCCGCGCCTGCGCGTGGTCGGCCGCGCGTTCGGCCCGCCGCGCCGTGCTAGCGCCTCAGCGCCCGAGCGTGTCGATCTCGGCCGCGAGCGCCGGGTCGAGCGCGATTCCCTCGGCCCGCAGCCGCGCCCTCGCTTCCTGGCGCCGCCGCCCGGGCAGCCGTGCGTCGACCTCGCCCTCGATCGCCGCGGCGAGCGCGGCCATGCGCTCGAGCGCGCCGTCGTGCAGGGCCTCCGCGTCCAGCGCCATGAGGAACTGCCCGGTTCCCGGGGCGGGCCCCTCGGCCTCGAAGAACGAGGACGCCTCCCATCCGTAGCTGGCGCCGGTGATGCCGGCGGCCAGCACCTCGACCATCAGCGCCAGCGCCGCGCCCTTGGCGTCGGCCATCGGCATCATGGTGCCGCCGAGCGCGGCCTTGGGGTCGGTGGTCGGGCGGCCCTTGGCGTCCAGGGCCCAGCCCTCGGGGATCGCCTCGCCCTTCTGGGCTGCGGCCATGATCTTGCCGCGTGCCACGCGGCTGACAGAAAGGTCGATGACGATCGGCTCGGCGCCCGGCACCGGGGCTGCGAAGGCGATCGGGTTGGTGCCGAACAGCCCGCGCCGGCCGCCCCAGGGCGCAATGGCTGCCGGCGTGTTCACCAGCATCAGCGCCACCAGACCTTGCCGCGCCAGCTCCTCGACGAACAGCCCGGTGACTCCCGCATGGTGCGAGCGGCGGATGCCCGCCGCCGCGATTCCCTGCGCCCGGGCCATCGCCGGCAACGCCTCCATGGCCAACGCGATGGCCGGGTAGGCGAAGCCCTGCGCCGCATCGACGGCCAGGAGCCCTGGGCGCGCCTGCTCGGCCCCGGGCGTTGCATGCCCGTTGACCTTGCCCGAGGCCGCCTGCCCGGCATAGCTCGGCACGCGCCTCAGCCCGTGCCCGGCCTGCCCGACCAGCTCGGCGCCGACCAGCGCATCGGCCACGTGCGCCGCGTTCCCGGCGGAGGTGTTGCAGCGCATGAGCGTGCGCACCACCAGCTCGCGGATTGCCTCGACAGGGAGCCGGACCGTCATGCTGCGCTCTCCAGATGGGCGATCACCTTGTCGGCGACGATCTCGCCGATGCGGGCGTTGCACTCGCGTGTGATGCCGGCGATGTGCGGGGTCAGGATCACGTTGGCGAGCCCGTCGAACTTTGCTGCGGCGGCCGCCGTCAGCGGCTCGGTCTCGAACACGTCGAGCGCCGCGCCGGCGAGGTGCCCCGCGCGCAGCGCCTCGACCAGCGCCGCCTCGTCAACCACGCCGCCGCGCGCGGTGTTGATCAGCACGGCGCCGGGCTTCATCGCGGCGATCCGCTCCGGCCCGATTAGGTGGCGGGTCGCAGGCGTCAGCGGCACGTGCAGGCTGACTGCATCGGCCTCGCGCAGAAGCTCCGCCAGCTCGCGCCGCTCGGCCAGGGCCCAGGCGGGGTCGCTCGCCGGGATGTGCGGGTCGTGCGCGATCACGCGCAGGCCCAGCGCCGCCGCACGATGCGCGGTCGCCTGCCCGATGGCCCCGAAGCCGACCAGCCCCAGCACCTTGCCCAGTGCCTCGCGCCCGACCAGCCGCTCGCGCGGCCACTCGCCGGCCATCACCGCCGCGCCGGCGCCATAGGCCCCCTCGCGCAACAGCACCATGGCCATGGTCACGGCGTATTCCGCCACCGAGACCACGTTCGCGCCGGTGGCGGGATAGACCGGCAGGCCACGCGCCTCGCAGGCGCCGAGGTCGATGTTGTCCAGCCCCACGCCCAGCCGCCCGACGCAGACGAGGTTCGAGCCCATGTCCAAGAGCTCCCCGGTCACCCGCGTGCGGTTGCGCACGACCAGCGCGCGGGCGTCGACCAGGAGCCCGGCCAGCGCGTCGGGCGTGTCCACCAGCGTGGGGTCGTAATGCACCTGGAAGTGCCGGCTCAGCCGCGCCACGCCGTCCGGGTCCATGAACTCGGTGATGACGACCTCGGTCATGTGCCGCTCACGCGGACCTGTAGAGCTTGGTCAGGGTGAACTCGCGGTGGCCGAGCGTCTCGGCGGCGGTAGCGCGGCCGTTTGCGGTGCGGCGGATCATCTCGATCAGGGCGTCGCCGGCGTCGTCGATGGTCTGCTCGCGCCTGA
>NZ_JBZSYN010000014.1:0-6063 GCF_058622915.1 Thermohalobaculum sp.
GCCCAGCGCCGGCGCCTGGCCGTCGGCCCAGGCCTGCGCCTCGCCGAAATGAACCGGAACCAGCTCCAGCGCGTTGATGCCAAGTCTGAGCGCCAGCACCACGCCCAGCACGATCAGCGTGAGCTGCGCCCAGGGGTCGGGCTCGCGGGGCGCCGGCCGCCGCGGCGGCTTCGCCGGCGCCTTGCGCCGGCCGCGGCCCTTGGCTCCGCGCGCCTGTTTCGTCATCCCCTGCCCCGTCTGACTGCCCGGGCGCCGTTCTATCCGATCGCCGGGGGACGAGAAAGGGGCGAGGGCGGGGGCCTAGGAAGGTTCGGCCCGAGCCGCTAGTCTCGCGCCCGTCCGAGAGGAGAATCCCCCATGCGCACCGACACCGCCCCGACGCCGCACAAGAAGGTCCGCCTCGCCGATTACCGCCCGCCCGACTGGCTGGTCGACGAAGTCCGGCTGACCTTCGATCTCGCGCCAAAGGCGACCCGGGTGACGGCGCGCATCCGCTTCCGCCGCAACCCCGAGCGCGCCGGCGAGGGACCCGCCGACCTCGTGCTCGACGGGCGCGAGCTCACCCTGGTCGAAGCGAAGGTCGACGACACCCCGGTCGAGCCCGAGCTGTCGCGCGAAGGGCTGCGCGTGCCCGCCGGCAACCTGCCTGCCGACCGCTTCACCTGGAACTGCGTCACCGAGACCGACCCGAAGGCGAACACCGCGCTCGAGGGCCTCTACATGTCGAAGGCCATGTACTGCACGCAGTGCGAGGCCGAGGGCTTCCGCAAGATCACCTACTACCCGGACCGCCCCGACGTGATGGCCCCGTTCCGCGTGCGCATCGAGGCCGAGCGCGACGCCTGCCCCGTGCTGCTGTCGAACGGCAATCCCGTGGGCGCGGGCGAGCTTGGTCAGGGCCGGCACTACGCCGAGTGGGAGGACCCCTATCCCAAGCCCTCCTACCTCTTCGCCCTGGTGGCTGGACAGCTCGTCGCCCACGAGGACAGCTTCACCACCATGAGCGGGCGCGATGTGGCGCTGAAGATCTACGTGCGCCCCGGCGACGAGGACAAGTGCGCCCACGCCATGGAGAGCCTGAAGCGCGCCATGCGCTGGGACGAGCAGACGCACGGCCGCGAATACGACCTCGACCTGTTCATGATCGTCGCGGTCGACGACTTCAACATGGGGGCGATGGAGAACAAGGGCCTGAACGTCTTCAACTCCAAGTACATCCTGGCCAGCCCCGAGACCGCGACCGATGCCGACTACGAGCGCATCGCGGGCGTGGTCGCGCACGAGTACTTCCACAATTGGACCGGCGACCGCATCACCTGCCGCGACTGGTTCCAGCTGTGCCTCAAGGAGGGGCTGACGGTCTACCGCGACCAGGAGTTCACCGCCGACCAGCGCAGCCGCGCGGTCAAGCGCATCTCTGACGTCAAGATGCTACGCGCGCGCCAGTTCCGCGAGGACGCAGGGCCGCTGGCGCACCCGGTGCGGCCCGAGGAATATGTCGAGATCAACAACTTCTACACCGCGACCGTCTACGAGAAGGGCGCCGAGGTCATCCGCATGCTGGCCCGGCTGGTGGGTCCCGCAGGCTACCGCAAGGCGATGGACCTCTACTTCGAGCGCCATGACGGGCAGGCCTGCACCATCGAGGATTTCCGCAAATGCTTCGAGGACGCCAGCGGCCGCGACCTCTCGCACTTCGCCCGCTGGTGGAGCCAGGCCGGCACGCCGCGCATCGGCGTCGAGGAGCACTGGGCCGACGGGCGCTATGTGCTGACGCTCAGCCAGCGCACGCCGCCCACCCCCGGACAGGAACAGAAGCAGCCGCTGGTGGTTCCCGTCGCGGTCGGCCTGATCGGCCCGAACGGCGACGAGCTGGCGCCAACGCAGGTGCTGGAGCTGACCCAGCGCAGGCAAAGCTTTGCCTGCGAGCTCTCCGGCGGCACGCCGCGCTGGCAGCCGGTCGAAGGCCCGCCGGCCGGCGCCGGTGACGGGCAGGGCAAGCCCGTGCCCTCGCTGCTGCGCGGCTTCTCCGCCCCGGTGATCCTCGAGCGCGAGATCTCGGACGAGGAATCCGCCTTCCTGCTCGCCCACGACACCGACCCCTTCAACCGCTGGGAGGCCGGACGCGGCTATGCCATCCGCATCGCGCTCAGGCTGGTCGCGGGCGAGGGCCCGGGTGAGGGCGAGGGTGAGGGCGAGGTGCCGCCCGCCTGGGTCGAGGGGCTGCGCGCCGTGCTCGCCGACGGCGAGCAGGACCCCGCCTTCCGGGCGCTGGCCGCCGAACTGCCGGGCATCGACGAGATGTCGCGCGAGATCGCCGGGCGGGGCGGCCACGCCGACCCGGACGCGATCCAGGCCGCCCTGACCGGGATGCGCCGCACGCTCGGCGCGACTCTCACGCCTCTTCTTGAAGAGCTGTATGACTCGGCGGCCCCGTCCGGCCCCTACGACCCCGATCCCGAGGCCGCCGGCAAGCGCGCGCTGAGGAACGCCTGCCTGCGGCTGATGGCCGCGACCCGCAGCGCCGAGGCCTTCGGCCGGGCCGAGCGGCAGTACAGGGCGGCGGACAACATGACCGACAGCCTGGCCGCGCTCGGCGTGCTTGCGCACGAGGGCGCCCCGGCGGCCGACGACCTGCTCGCCGGCTTCCACGAGCGCTGGCAGCACGACCCGCTGGTGATCGACAAGTGGCTGGCGCTGCAGGCCACCGCGCCCTTGCCGGGAGCGCTGCAGAAGGTGCGCGCGCTCACCCAGCACCCCGCCTTCGACTGGAAGAACCCCAACCGCTTCCGTGCGCTGATCGGCGCCTTCGCCGAGGGCAACCCGGTGGGCTTCCACGCCCGCGACGGCTCGGGCTACCGCTTCGTCGCCGACTGGCTCCTGAAGCTCGACCGGGCGAACCCGCAGACGGCGGCGCGCGTGACGGGGGCCTTCGAGACGCTGGGCCGCTACGACGAGGCGCGCCAGAAGCTGATGCGCGCCGAACTCGAGCGCATGGCGGGCACCGAGGGCCTGTCGCGCAACTCCCGCGAGATCGTCGAGCGCATCCTCGGCCGTTAGTGTTGCCGTCAGCCGACCGCCGCGGCGGGCTTTCGCTCGACGCCGTGGAAGTTGACGAAGCTGGTCATGCGCGCCCACAGGAAGTCGCCGTAGACGAAGCTCTCGCCGCCTTCCTGAGGGAACAGCGGCGCCACCACCGCGTCCACCGCCGGCTCGAAGAAGAACGGCACCGAGACGCGCTCGGCCCGGCCGCCGAGCACGCGGTGCGGCGTCGCGCGGATGCGCCCGCCGGTCCACTCGCCCAGCATCTGGCCGAAGTTCACCACCAGCCCGCCCTCGGCCGGCGGCACGTCGACCCAGGCGCCGTCGGGCGCCTGCGCCTGCAGCCCGCCGGTGCCGTCCTGCCACAACAGCGTGACGAAGCCCGAGTCGGTGTGCGGCTTGGTCATCACCCACAGTGGTCCGCGGGCGGTGTCGATCCGCCGGTCCTCGGGCAGGTGCTCGACGGCGTGGGCCGGGTAGTGCAGCAGCCTGAGCGTCGAGATCGAGCGGTCGAACAGCGCCCCGGCCCGGCCGGAATCGGCGCCCAGCCCGCGCAAAAGCCCCTCGACCAGCGCCCGGCCGAGCCCCTCGAGCGCCGCGTAATAGGCGCCCGCCGCCTCGCGCCAGCCGGCCAGCGGCGGCATCGGCGTCGGCTCGGTCAGCGGATCGGCGCCGTCGCCCGCCCGCGCCGGGTCGGCCACGTCGGGGCCGATGTCCACGCCCTCAACCAGGCCGCCCTGCTCGGGCCGGCAGGGGTAGAAGCCGCGATAGACGTTGGGGCGCGAGGGATCGTACTTGTTGCGCAGCATGGCGCGCCTGACCGACTCGTCTTCGGCGAACAGCCGCAGCATCGCCGCGCGCGGGGCCGCGAGCCCCAGCGCCGCGTCGACATCGCGAAGCGCCAGGAAGCCCGAGCGCGCGCCGCCCTCGATCAGCCGGGCATCGGCACGCCCCTCGAGCACGTCCGCGGCGGGGATCACGGGTATCATCGGGTCTGTCTCCAACCTGCGTGGACCTGCGGCGCCGCCGACTCGCACGCCAACCGGCGGCGCGGATGCGGCCAACACAACAATCGCCCGGCAATTTTTGCAACGCGCTTTTTTCCCGTTTGCACGGGCCCGAGGAAGAGCGCAAGAAAGGGCGCAGAAACCCCGCCTGTCCGGTGATTTGCACCGCAACGCAGCAACCGCGATCCCATGCCCGAGCCAGACAGCGCCGCGGCGCTGAACGACATCCCCGGCTTCTCCGACCTGGCCGATCCGACGATCCGCGAGGCGACGGCAGACGACCTGCCCGCGCTGATCGAGATCGAGAACGCCGTGTTCGCAACCGACCGGCTCAGCCGGCGCAGCTTCCGCGGCTTCATCGGCTCGCCGCGCGCCATTCTGCGCGTCGCCGAGATCGGCGGCCGGGTCGCGGGCTATCACCTGGTCCTGTTCCGCCAGGGCACGGCGGCGGCGCGGCTCTATTCGCTGGCCGTGGCGCCCGGTTCGCAGGGCCGCGGGCTGGGCGCGCGGCTGCTGGCAAACGCCGAGGCGGCGGCTTACGCGGCCGACCGCGCGGTGCTCAGGCTCGAGGTCGAGGTCGGCAACGCGGCGGCGCTCGCGCTCTACCGCCGGGCCGGCTATCGCCAGATCGCCAGGCTGCCCGGCTACTACGAGAACGGCGAGGACGGGCTGCGGCTCGAGAAGCCGTTGCGCACCGAGAGCGTGCCGCCCGCCCCCGCCCCCTTCTACGAGCAGACCACCGAGTTCACCTGCGGCTCGGCCTGCCTGATGATGGCGCTAGCGGCGCGCGAGCCCGGGTTCGCGCTGACGCCGACCGCCGAGATCGGCCTGTGGCGCCGGGCGACCACGGTGTTCCTGACCTCGGGCCTGGGCGGCTGCGAGCCCTACGGCCTCGCCGTCACGCTGGCCGAGGAGGGCCTCGCCGCCGAGATCTACGTGACCGAGCCGGGGCTGCTGATGCTGCAAACCGTGCGCAACGCCGAGAAGCGCAACGTGATGCAGCTGGCGCAGGGCGAGTTCCATGCCCGGGCGGCGGCGCTTGGCATCCCCGTGCAACACCGCCGGCTCGAGGTCTGGGAGCTGGCCGAGCGCCTCGGCGGCGGCGCACTGGCGCTGCTGCTGGTCTCGGGCAACCGCATGTTCGGCAAGCGCGTGCCGCACTGGATCCTGGCGCACGGAGCCGACGAGCGGCACGTCTTCCTGCACGACCCCTGGGTCGAGCACACGGCGTTCGAATCGGCCACCGACGCCGCCAACATCCCCGCCCCGTTCGCCGAGCTCGACCGCATGTGGCGCTGGGGCGCCACGCGGCTGCGCGCGGCGGTGCTGATCCCGCCCGAGAGACAGACGAGGGACCGATGAGCGGCTGGCTGCTTCTGGCCGACGACCTGCGCGACATGGAGGAGCTGGGCGCGCCCTATCGCATGGCCACCGTGCGCGACTATGTCTCCAAGCCCGGCGTGTTCCAGCGCGACTCCTTCAAGATCATCAACCTCGCGCGCTCCTACGACTACCAGCGCGCGGGCTACTACGCCTCGCTCCTGGCCGAGGCGCGCGGGCACCGGGTGATCCCCAGCGTCGAGACCATCCTCGACCTGTCCTCGCGCGAGGGCTATGCCCGCGCCCTGCCCGAGCTCGAGGACCTGCTGAACCGCGAGCTCGCCAAGGCCGAGGGCCCGCGCCCCGAGCGCATGCTGATCTGCTTCGGCAAGCCCGACCATCCCGCCTGCGCGGGCTTCGCGCGGATGCTGTTCGACTGGTTCCGCGCCCCGGCGCTGGTGTGTACGCTGGCGACCGACGAGAGCGGCCCCTGGACCCGCATCACGCGCCTTTCGCTGCGCCCGGTGACGCGGCTGAACGAGGACGAGACCGCCTTCTTCGCCGGGACGCTGGAGCAGCACGCGCGCCGCGCCTGGCGCTCGGGCAAGCCGCGGGTGCCGGCGCGCTACTCGATCGGCGTGCTCTACGATCCGGCCGAGCAGCTGCCGCCCTCGGACCCAAGGACGCTGAAACA
>NZ_JBZSYN010000015.1:0-9063 GCF_058622915.1 Thermohalobaculum sp.
CATCAGGTTCACCTTGTGCTCGGCGATCGCCTGGTAGATCGGCCCGGCGCGCACCTGGCGCAGGCAGACATGGGTGCCCGCCATCACCGACACCGCCCAGGGGAAGCACCAGCCGTTGCAGTGGAACATCGGCAGGGTCCACAGATAGACCATCGGCTCGGCCAGCCGCGCGTGCAGCACGTTGCCCTGGGCCAGCAGGTAGGCGCCCCGGTGGTGGTAGACCACGCCCTTGGGATTGCCCGTGGTGCCCGAGGTGTAGTTGAGCGAGATCGCGTCCCACTCGTCGGCCGGCATCTTCCACAGGTATTCCGGATTGCCGTTCTCCAGGAATCGCTCGTAGTCGTCGCCGATGCCGTCGCGCCCGGTGGGCACGGTTGGATCGGCGTACTCGATGACCTTGGGCTGGCGGCCCTCCATCTTCTCCAGTGCCTGGCGCAGGAGCGGCGCCAGCTCGCTGTCCACCAGCACCAGCTTGGCCTCGCCGTGGTCGAGGATGAAGGCGATGGCCGCCGCATCCAGCCGGGTGTTGATGGTGTTGAGCACGGCGCCGGCCATCGGCACGCCGTAATGCGCCTCGAGCATCGGCGGCGTGTTCATCAGGAGCGCCGCCACCGTTTCGCCGCGCCACACGCCGGCCGCGCGCAGCGCCGAGGCCAGCCGCCGCGCCCGGGTGTAGAACTCGGCATAGGTGAAGCGCTGGCGGCCATGCACGATCGCCGTGCGTTCGGGGAACACCGCCGCCGCGCGGGCGAGGAAGGTCAAGGGTGTCAGCGGCTGGTAGTTCGCCTCGCACCGATCGAGGCCCTGGGCGTAGGTGTCGCTCATCGCGTCCCCCATGAAGCTTTTAAAACTTGGTCTGACGCGCCACCGCGCGATTGTCAAATGCCGCCCGCCCCCGGCCGCCAGCCGCGCGCATGATGGATTTCGGCCGGTGGCTCGGCTACCCTGCCCGCCGCAGCTCAGACCCGAAAGGAGCCCGCCCATGGAGCGCCGCCTCGCCGCGATCCTGGCGGCCGACGTGGTCGGCTATACCCGGCTCATGGGTGCGGACGAGGCCGGCACGCTCGCGCGCCTCACCGCGCTGCGCGAGAGCGTTGTCGCGCCCCTGATCGCCGACCATGGCGGGCGTGTGGTCAAGCTGATGGGCGACGGCCTGCTGGTCGAGTTCGCCAGCGTCGTCGGCGCCGTCGACTGCGCGCTGGCCTGGCAGGACGCGGTGGCGCGCCACGAGGCGGCGCAGCCCGCCGAGTCCCGCCTCGCCTTCCGCATCGGCGTGAATCTGGGCGACGTGATCGTCACCGGCGAGGACATCCACGGCGACGGCGTCAACGTCGCCGCGCGGCTCGAGGCGCTGAGCGAGCCCGGCGGCGTCTGCCTCTCGGCCGACGCCTGGCGCCAGGTGCGCGGCCGCGTCGAGGCGCGCTTCGTGGACATGGGCGAGCGCAGCCTGAAGAACGTGGCCGAGCCGGTGCGGGTCTACCGCGTCGCCCGGGGCCCGACCGCGGCCGCGACCGCCGCGCCCCCGGCCGCGCAGCCCCTGCCCGACAAGCCCTCGATCGCGGTGCTGCCCTTCGCCAACCTGTCGTCCGACCCCGACCAGGCCTTCTTCGCCGACGGCATCACCGAGGACCTGATCGCCGCCCTCTCGCGCATGCCCTGGTTCTTCGTGATCGCGCGCAACACCGCGTTTGCCTACCGCGAGCAGGCGACCGACCTGACCCGGGTGGCGGCCGAGCTCGGCGTCAAATACGTGCTCGAGGGCAGCGTGCGGCGCTCGGGCCACCGGCTGCGCATCATCGCCCAGCTGGTCGACGGCGCCACCGGCCAGCACGTCTGGGCAGAACGCTACGACCGCGAGACGGCGGACATCTTCGACATCCAGGACGAGGTGAGCGAGGCGATCGTCGGCGCGCTCGCGCCCGAGTTCCTCTCCCTCGAGGCCCGCCGCGCCCGGCGCAAGGAGGCCGCCCAGCTCGATGCCTGGGAGTGCCTGGTGCGCGGGCGCGCGCATCTGTGGAAGCTCAGCCGCGAGGACAGCGATGCGGCCCGCGCCCTCTTCCAGCGCGCCATGGCGCTCGACCCCGCGGGCACGCTGGGCGCCGGCGACCTCGCCATCGTCCACCTGCACGAAGCCTATTACCGCTGGTCCGACGACCCCGACGCCTCGCTCAGGGAGATGATCGCGACCGCTCGCCGCGCCGTCGAGGGCGACGACACCGACCCGTGGGCGCTGACCATCCTGGCCTGGGCCAGCATCTATGCGCACGACTGGGACGAGGGGCTGGCCGCGGTCGAGCGCGCCATCGAGCTCAGCCCCAGCTTCGCCCCCGCCATCGGCGTGCGCGGCAGCCTGCGCGCGCTGACGGGCGACCCCGAGGGCTGCCTCGCCGACGTCGCCCACGCCACGCGGCTCAGCCCGCGCGACGGCATGATGGGGTTCTGGCTGATGGGCCTCTACTGGGCGCACCACCACGCGCAGCGCTACGCGCAGGCCGAGGCCACCGCCCGGCAGGGCATCCGCGTGGCGCCGGGAAATCCCACCTTTCGCCGCCAGCTCGCCGCCGCGCTCGCCTGGCAGGGCCGCATCGACGAGGCCCGCGCGGCGCTCGCCGAATATCTGCGCATCTCGCCCGACCACACCACGGCCGACGCGGCCAAGGTTCCCTGCCGCGACCCCGACGTCGTGGCGCGCTTCGTCGAGGGGCTCCGGCGCGCCGGCCTGCCCGACCCGGCCTAGGGGCACGCGACGGCCGCGCTTGACATTCCGGGCCGCCCGGGCCATTTGTGCACCGCACATTGTCTCGCGATTGCGCGAAGCGCCGCAGGGGGGATGCCCCGACAGGGGAGATGCCCCGACGGCGCCACGTCCCGGGAACAATAACAAAGAAACTCGCCCCTCCGGCACGCGCCCGGACGAGGGTCAAGCACCGGGACGACACGGGGGGCCGCGCAAGACGCGCCGCCCGGGCGCCGCCGGCGCACGAAGGAAACCACTTGACCGTTACCAGTTTTGCGGAGCTCGGCCTCGCCGACCCGATCACGCGTGCCCTCGCGGCGCGCAATCACACCCGCCCGACGCCGATCCAGGCGCAGGCGATCCCCCATTTGCTGAAGGGCCGGGACATGCTGGGCATCGCCCAGACCGGCACCGGCAAGACCGCGGCCTTCGCGCTGCCGATCCTCGACCGGCTGGCACGCCGCCCCGCCAGCGGCAACCGGCGCCCGCCGCGCGCCCTGATCCTGGCGCCGACGCGCGAGCTCGCCATCCAGATCGGCGACGAGATCCGCGCCTATGGCCAGGACCTGCCGCTGCGCCACACCGTAATCTTCGGCGGCGTCGGCCAGGGCCCGCAGGTGAACGCGCTCGCCCGCGGCGTCGATATCCTCGTCGCCACGCCCGGCCGGCTGCTCGACCTGATCGGCCAGCGCCGGGTGGCGCTCGAGGCCGTGGAGGTCCTGGTGCTCGACGAGGCGGACCGCATGCTCGACATGGGCTTCGTGCGCGACGTGCGGAAGATCCTCGCCGCGCTGCCGCCCCGGCGCCAGTCGCTCCTGTTCTCCGCCACCATGCCGGCCGAGATCGCGCGCCTGTCGCGCGAGCTGCTCACCGAGCCGGTGCGCGTCGAGGTCACGCCACAGGCGACCCCGATCGAGCGCATCGCCCAGTCCGTCCACCATGTCGGGGCGAAAGAGAAGACGGCGCTGCTCGCCGGCATTCTTTCCGACCCCGCGCTCTCGCGCGTCATCGTCTTCTCGCGCACCAAGCACCGCGCCAACCGGGTGGCCGAGGCCCTGGGCAAGCGCGGCATCGAGGCCGAGGCGATCCACGGCAACAAGAGCCAGGGCGCGCGCCAGCGTGCGCTCGCGCGCTTCCGCACCGGCGAGGCGCGGGTGCTGGTGGCCACCGACATCGCCGCCCGCGGCATCGACGTCGAGGGCGTCAGCCACGTGGTGAACTACGAGCTGCCGAACGAGCCCGAAGCTTACGTCCACCGCATCGGCCGCACCGCGCGCGCCGGCGCGGCCGGCGCGGCGGTGTCGTTCTGCGACCCCTCCGAGCGCGCCTTTCTGCGCGACATCGAGCGCCTGATCCGCCGCCGCCTGGCGGTGGTCGGCGAGGCCCCTTCCGCCGCCGCGCCGGCGCCGCAGGCCGACCCCGCCCGGTCCCACAAACCCGGCGCCCCGTCAAAGCCCCGCCGCGCGCGCAACCGCAACCGCCGGCGGGCCCGATCGCAAGGCGGCGCGGCCCGGGCGGCCGTCTGAGCCCGGGCAGGCCGCCCCGCCTGCGATCGCCGTTGGACACTCCGGGGCCCGGCGTGCCAGACTTGGCCCGAACGGGAGGGGAGGTCCGACATGGCAGGCTCGCTCGAGGGCAGAACCGTGATCGTCGCCGGGGCGGGCGGCGCGGTCGGACGCGCCGTGGCGCGCCGATTCGCCGCGGCCGGGGCGCGGCTGATGCTGGCCGACCCCGACGACGCCGGGCTGGCCGAGACCCTGGACGAGATGGGCGGCGCGGGTGACGAGCTCGCCAGCTTTGCCCACGGCATCGAGGACAAGCTGGGCGTGGCGAACCTGATCGCCGCCACCACCGACCGCTTCGGCCGTATCGACGCGCTCGTCACCAATGCGCGCGCTTCCTCGCCCGGCGGGCCGTTCGACCTGAGTGCGGACGACTTCACGCAGGTGCTGCAGGCCAACGTCGCCTCGGTCTTCCTGCAAAGCCAGATGGTGGCGCGGCGCATGATCCAGCAGCGCGCCGACAATCCCGACTTCCGCGGCGCGCTGGTCAACATCTCCTCGATCTCGGCCCAGCGCACGGTGCCCGAGCTCTTGGCCTACTCGGTTTCCTGCGCGGCGCTGGACCAGCTCACCCGCTCGCTCGCCGCGGCGCTGGGGCCGCAGGGCATCCGGGTCAACGCCGTGGCGCTGGGTGCGGTGATGACGCGGCGGCTGCGCGAGGCGCTTTCCGAGCGCAGCGAGCTGCGCGACGAGATGATCTCGGTGACGCCCTTGGGGCGGATCGGCGAGGCCGACGAGGCGGCCGAGGCGGCGCTGTTCCTGGCCTCGCCGGCGGCGAGCTTCGTCACCGGACAGGTGGTCGCGGTGGACGGTGGGCGGCTGGTCCTGGACCCGCTCTCCTCGCCCGAGCGGTGACGTTAACTCTTACAGGTCTTATATAAGACCTGTAGGAATTTCGCCGCTTTCTTCACCGTTTCTCAACCGTGATCCGCGGCCTTCCGGCGGCGCTCAGAAGGTCTCGACCCAGGGCCTGAGCGCGATCTCCCAGGCCCAGGCCGAACGGTCCTGGCCAAGCAGCTCCCAGTAGCTCTCGGCGATGGCGTCCGGGTCGAGCATCGAATCGGGCCGGTCGTCGGGCTCGGGCCGCCGGGCGGAGCGGATGCCGCCGTCGATCACCACATGGCCGACATGGATGCCCCTGGGGTGCAGCTCGCGCGCCATGGACTGCGCCAGCCCCCTCAGCGCGAACTTGCCCATGGCGAAGGGGGCGGACTGCGCATAGCCCTTGACCCCGGCCGAGGCGCCGGTGAGCAGGATCGCGCCGTGGCCGCGGGGCAGCATGCGCCGCGCCGCCTCCTGCGCGGCGAAGAAGGCGCCGACCGCGGTGACCTGCACGGCGCGGGCGACCTCCTCGGCGTCGAGCTCGACCAGCGGCCCGCGCACCCGGCGCGAGGGGTTGTAGACCAGCACGTCGGGCGCCTCGCCCTCGTCGAGCGCGGCGAACAGCGCGCGGACCTGGGCCAGGTCGGCGGCGTCGCAGGCGTGCAGGCTGGCACCGGTCTCGCGCGCCAGCGCCTCGATGTCCTGGGTGCTCCGCGCCGCCAGCGCCAGCTTCAGCCCGTTCGCCGCGAACAGGCGCGCCAGCGAGGCCGACAGCCCGGCGCCCGCGCCGATGATCAGCGCCTTCGAGTAGCTCGGTTTCATATCGCCCTCCTTGAATCCTCGGGCCGGTCCCGCTACGCCCAAGAGGGTCCCGGAGTGTCCCGAGTTTGCCCCGAGATATTCCCTCGGCGAAGATGGAGCGCCCCATGGCGAGGACAACCCTGATCACCGGCGCCAACCGCGGCATAGGCCTGGCGATGGCGCGGCTCGCGGCCGAGCGCGGCGACCGCGTGCTGGCCGCCGCCCGCCGGCCCGGCGAGGCCGCGGCGCTGCAGCAGATCGCGCGCAGGCACGCCAATGTCACCGTGCTCAACTTCGACGTCACCGACCCCGAGGAGATGGCCGCGGCCGCGGCGCTGGACAGCGGCGCCGTGGACCTTTTGGTGTGCAATGCCGGCCAGTACATCGCGCGCGGCCGGATGGACGACCCGGAATACACCTTCGACGCCTGGCATACCGTGCTGATGACCAACGTCGCCGGGGTCTTTTTCACCATCCGCGCCTTCCTGCCCCGGCTGCTCAAGGCCGAGGCGCCGAAGATCGCCGTGGTCTCCTCGATCATGGCCTCGAGCGAGCGGGCGCCGGGCGGGGCCTATTGCTACCGCGCCTCGAAGGCGGCCGCGACCAACCTGGCGCGCAACCTGGCCGTCGACTTGCAAGAGCGCGGCGTCGCGGTCGGCGCCTACCACCCGGGCTGGGTGCGCACCGACATGGGCGGCCCGCGCGCCACCGTCGAGGTGGAGGAGAGCGCCAGCGGGCTGCTCGAGCGCTTCGAGGCGCTCTCGCTCGCGAGCTCGGGCGTGTTCGAGGACTACAAGGGCAACGCGATTCCGTTCTGAGCCGCCCGGGGGCAGCCCGCGCCCCGGCTCCGCCCGCGCCCCGGCTCCGCCCGCGCCGTTCCCTCGCGCATGAAACCGCTCTAAGCTTTGCGCCATGGCGAACACGGGGCTCAGCTATCTGTTCAACCTCGAGGCGCGCGGCGACTGGGTGCGGCTGCGCACGCTGATCATCCTGCGCTGGATCGCGGTGGTGGGGCAGACCGCGGCGGTGCTGGCGGTCGAGTTCGGCATGGGCTTCGAGCTGCCGCTGCTCTACTGCGCGCTGCTGATCTCGACCTCGGCCTCGGTGAACGTGGTGGCGCAGCTGGTCTACCCGGCGGAGAAGCGGCTGAGCGAGCGCGGTACGCTGGTCTCGCTGTTTTTCGATCTGGCCCAGCTGGTGGCGCTGTTGATGGTCACCGGCGGGCTCAACAACCCCTTCGCGGTGCTGATCATCGCGCCGGTGACCATCTCGGCCACGGCGCTCAGGCTGCAGTCGACGCTGTGGCTGGGGCTGGCCGCGATCGTCGCCGTGGCGCTGATGTCGGCGGTCTATCTGCCGCTGGCGCACGAGGGCGGCTGGGTGCTGGGGGTCCCCGAGCTCTACCGCAGCGGCATCGCGGCGGCGCTGGCCATCGCGGTGACGTTCCTGTCCATCTATGTGCGCCGCGTCTCGGTCGAGGGCTACGCCATGAATCAGGCGCTGACCGCGAGCCAGATCGCGCTGGCGCGCGAGCAGCGGCTCTCGGCCATCGGCGGCATCGCGGCGGCCACGGCGCACGAGCTGGGCACGCCGCTGGCGACCATCAAGCTGGTCGCCAGCGAGCTGGCGCGCGAGCTGGCCGAGCGGCCCGAGCTGGCCGAGGACGTGGCGCTGATCCGGCGCGAGGCCGCGCGCTGCGGCGAGATCATGGCCGATCTGGGCCGCGGCGGCCGCGACGACAGCCAGATCCGCACCGCCCCGGTCTCGGCGGTGATCGACGAGGCGGCCGAGCCACACCGCGACCGCGGCAAGCGCATCGTGGTGCGAATCGACGGCGCGCCGACAGGGGAGGCGGCGGGGGAGGCGGCGGGGGAGGCGGCGGGGAAGGCGGCGCAGCAGGCGGGCGAGGCCGACCGCGAGCAGCCGGTGGTGCGGCGCAGCCCCGAGCTGGTGCACGGGCTGCGCAACGTGATCCAGAACGCCGTCGACTTCGCCGAGCGCACGGTCTGGGTGGACGTGGAGACCGGCGCCGGCGAGGCCGGCGCCGAGCTGCGCATCGCGGTGGGCGACGACGGGCCCGGTTTCGGGCCGGACATCCTGCCCCGGCTGGGCGAACCCTATGTCAGCACGCGCCAGCGCGGCGAGCGGCGCGATGCCGGCCCCGCGGCCGCGGCCAGCGAATACGAGGGGCTGGGGCTGGGCCTGTTCATCGCGCGCACGCTTCTGGAGCGCACCGGCGCGCGGCTGTCGTTTGCCAACGGCTCGGACGCGCGCCAGCGCCGGCTGCGCGACCCCGACACGCCGGCGGCGCTGGCCCACCCGCCGGGCGCGATCATCGAGATCGCCTGGCCGGCCTCGACGGTGGTCGCGCCGAAGCAGGAGGCGCGCCGCGCGCTGGGCCGCAACCAACGCTTCGGCGCCACGTTTTAGCCATTCGTTAACCTTCTTCGGCGGACAGATTGGGTGTTTGACGTGGGGCGCCGGCCGAACCGCGGCCGGGCCGGGGGAGCTGCGGCGGAACGGATAGTGGCGTGAGCTTTGGTGAATCGGATTTGCTTGCCGGGCTGGTTCTGGCCGGGCTCGCCCTGCTCGGCACATCGGCGGGCCTGTTTGTGTGCCTGCGCCGCGAGCGGCGCCGCGCCGCGCGGGCGGCCCTGTTCGGCGCGGGGGCCGTGCTGCTGGTCGCCGACGGCCGGGTGATCGATGCGAGCGAGGAGGCGGTGCGCCTGCTGGCCGGGGACGGGGATGGCGACCGCGACGGGAACGGCTGCGCGGCGCCGCTCGGCCGGCCGGCCGCGGAGGTCGTCGGCGGCTATCTCGGCGACAGCCCCGGCGCCGGGCGCGAGGCGGCGCTGGCCGCGCTGCGCCGGCTCGAGCAAACCGGCACCGCCTTCGAGCTGCCGGCGGCCGACCGGGCGGGGCGCAGCGTTACGCTCGCGGGCCGGCCGCGCGGCGGGCTGGTCCGGCTGGAGCTGCGCCGCGCCGCCTTCCTCGACGACGCGCCGGGCGCCGACGGCAGGGGGGCGGAGGCGCTGGTGGCGCTTCTCGCCTCGGCCCCCCTGATCGCCTGGACCCGCGCCGCCTCGGGCCTGCCGGCCTGGTCGGCCGGTTGCATCGCCTTGCACCAGCGCCCGGTGCAGG
>NZ_JBZSYN010000016.1:0-25437 GCF_058622915.1 Thermohalobaculum sp.
CCCGGTTTCCCGCCAGCGCCGCACCCAGCGGACCGCCGTGGCGATCCCAACTCCGAACCGCGCCGCAGCGCCCCGGGCCGATCCGCCCGCGGCCACCGCGTCGATCACTCGTCCCCGAAGGTCCGCCGAATAGGCCCTGCTGATGCCTGCCTCCTCGATGTTTGAGGCAGCGACACGCACGTCAGAGCGCCCCTGTGAACCCCGCCAATGACTCGGCAAAGCCGGAACATGCTCTAGTGGTCGCGAGCGATATTTTCGCGGGGGCCAAAAGATAGGCCCCCGCCGACCACCGCGCCGCGGTTCAGGGGGACCACCCGAGGCTTAGCCTGACGCGGCAGCGGCAGCTCCCGCCGATGAGCCGCTCGTGGATCTATGATGACCCCGTGGGCGAGACCCGGCAGAACCTGACACTGATGCGACAGTGGTGTTACCCCCGTTGCGAGGCACTTCTCAAACTCTCACGCAGGCGGATCACGGTGATATGTTTCCAAAGCCATTCCACACTCCCGGCGAGCCGGCGGTGACGCAGACCCAGCCGATTACGCCGCCCGGGGCCGGAGCGGCGTTCCAGACGATATCGCCTTGCTTCCAGGTTCCCGTTGCAGGAGCAGCTGTGTCGTAGACCTGCGTCCTTCCGCCCAGCTCGAGGCTCTGGAAGCGATTGCTGCCGAGAATGGGCCGCGAGCCGAAGGACAGCACGCATTCGTCCACCTTCACGACGCTGGCAGAGGTCAGACCGAGGAACCACAGGCCGACCGTCAGCGTCCCGCTGGATTGCGGAATCACAGTCTGAGAGATGATCTGGGCGCCTTCATCGGCATCGGCACGGCTGTAGCCGTTCGAATACGAGAGGCCGCACCCCGAAAAGTAGGGAGCGCCCAAACCGGCATTCTCGACCTTCACCATCGCGCGAAGCGTGATTTCGCGTTCGACCAGCTCTGCCGGGATCGTGACGGACTGGCGCAGGTAGCGAGTGCCGCTAGTGGACCACTGCGCTTTTGCCATGAGGCCATCGGCAAACTCGCTTTGAACATAGCTCTCCTGGGCGTCCGGGCTGGTGGCCCACGTCCAGCCGTAGCTCCCGGCCTCGAACGAGCCATTTTCCAACAGGTTGGTGCCGTAGATGTCGTCGGCCCAAAGGTGCGTCACATAGCCGGTCTGCGCGTCGGCGAACGCCTGCTTGTTCGTGACCCTCTCTATGGAGACGTTCGGATGCTGCGCCAGCTTGGCGACGTCCTTGGCGCGGCGTGAAAGAAGATGCTCGATGTGGATATGCGAGGAGCCGTCGAAATCGAGCCACGCCTCCAGTCCCGCCAGATCCTCGGCGTCGGTCGAGAGATGCGCGAAGGAAACGAGGTGGGAGCTGCGCACCTTGATCTTCTTGGTTGAGGTCAGATGGCGGGGATAATCCTCGAACCGGACGTGCCCCGTGCAGCCCTCGATGTCGATCATCACACCGTTCGAGGCGGTGGCCTCGAACCAGAAGTCCTCGATTGTCACGCCCTCGCAGTTGAGCAGCTTCAGCCCGCTCTTGCTGGCGCTCCCGGCCCCCTCCAGAAGCATGGTGCCGATGCGGTTCTGGGTGGAATTGCCCGCAGCGTGGTTCTCGATCAGCACATAGGGATCGGCCGAGGACCCGCTGTTGCCTTCCTTGTCGATGCCGGTGATGTAGTTGTGGTTTCCCTTCAGATGCAGGACCTGGTCGACCGGGCCCCGGCTGAAGATGTTCCGGATGGTGAGGGCCTGTGCATAGGCGCCGGTGTCGACGCCGTAGCCGCTGTTGAGCCAGATGTTCTCGATGGTCGAGTTGTCCCAGACACTTGTCGTGGACGCCTTGATCGCCCAGACCGTGCCGAGGCCGTGGTCATCGAAGCCGAGATCCGTGATGTGGCACCACTGCGCAGCCGACGTCGTGCCGTCGCCCGCCACGTCTATCAGGCGATCATCGGCGAAGGCGCCGGCGGCCTTGATGAGCGACCGCGAGCCCTCGCCCTTCAGATGCACGCCGCTGTAGAGCGTGATCTTGGAGCCGAGACTATAGCTCGCCTTCGGGACGCGCACGATGCGGCTGTTGTCAAGCGTGGAAGTCGCCACCGAGGACCTCGCATAGTCGATGGCGTCCTGCACGGCGGCCCGGTCGTCGGTTGCGCCGTCGCCCGTGGCGCCGAACTGTTTGACCGAGACCCCCGCGGGATCGGGCACGCCCTCCCACCAGGCGCCGTCGGCCGACTGCACCTTGAACGCGTGCGACGGCTCGGAGCCGACGCGCTTGTAGAGCGCGCCGCCACCGTCGCCCGGGGATGCGTAGCCCGCCGTGCGCAGATGCGTGATCGCCGCGCCGAGCGCCACGCCCGGGACGTCCGACAAGGCGCCGAAGTCGCGCGCCTTCACCGGAGGGACGCTGTCCAGCTTTGTCTTGTCGGCGGCCGTCATCACGCCGGCACTCGAGGCGTCGGCGCCGGCGATCGGGGCCACGCTGCCGTCGGAGGCCCTCAGCGTCACGCTCGAGCCATCCCGGGTCGCCGACAGGTCCACGGCGCTCAGCGTCCCGGTCTGCTGCGCCGCGCCGAAGGCAACGAACAGATGCCTGCGGGTGATCTGATCGCTCAGTTTCATGTCACGCCTCCACGAAGGAAATTGTGTAGTCGTCGCCAACGCCAATCGAGTTGATGGCGAACCCCGTGGCGGCCAGGGGCTTGCTCGCCGTCGGGTCCGCGTCACCCGTCTCGCCGGGGCGCCGGACAACGTAGCGTACATCGACGTCGCACTCGACAATCGCCACGACGGCATTTTTCGGGGCCGGGCCGGTGGCGGCAGGCGCCGCGCTGACGGCGACCGTCTCGTAGCCGAGCTCGGGCTCGTTGACGACCGGCAGATTGTGATAGCGCACGTCCAACGTGGCTCCGTCGTGCCACCAGATTTTCACTGTACCTGGCATGATCCATCTCCATTGAGTTTGCGAGCATGGCGCCCCGCCGGAGCGGGACCTGAATGTCGGGCTTTTCTCGGTGATCGGCCGAAAGCGCCGCGGCGCTTCCTGGGGGCGGGCGCGGATTTCGCCCGGTCCGGCCGGCACTTGAGTGCTCTCCGGCCGCCTGGCGGCTGCCGGGGCACCGGGCGCCGAGGCGCCGGCCGACCGGTGCGCGGGTGCATGGCGGCTCCGCGCCCCTCAACAACGCATAGCCCAGTTTCGTATAGGAATCGTTAGCAATGCCGCCCGCGTCCTCTTCCGCGTCCTCTCGGGCCCGGGCCCCGTCCGACCCGCCCATGCGCCACCCGACGCAACGGACAAGCGCGGACTGAGGCCGAAGGGCGAAGACGATGCGCCGGCATGTCTCGACCCGGTCCGTGCCTTTTGCCGGCATTTCGGATCCGGTTTACGCACTTTTAAGCCTGTTTCTTAGCCATACTCTAACGGCCTGCCCCTAGCGTCACCGCCGAGCACGCCCGGCAGGCCCGCGACTCCTCTGCCCCCGGGTCGACGCAACCCAACTGCGAGCGGAGGGTCCATCGTGTCACTGCGTCTCCTGCACCACGATACCAGCCTCAACATCCTTCAGACCATCTACGCAGGCGTGGGGATAAACGGCTACCGCGGCTTCGGCAGCACGGCGCTCATCAGCGGCTCGAGCTCGACGATCAAGCCGTGGTACGACACCAGCCAGATCATCTACGCCCTGACCACGCGCGACGGGGCCCAGCCTTCGGTCGCCTGGGGGCCCGACATCATCAGCTATTCGATCGACACCGGCCAGATCGACTCGCAGAACAAGGAATACACGCCCGAGATGGACGGCTACGTGCCCATGACCCCGGTCATGCAGGCGGTGGCGCGCGCGGCCTTCGAGATGTGGGACGACCTGATCGCGGTCGACCTGGTCGAGCAGGCCTCCTGGCCGGACGCACACATCACCTTCAACTATTCCACGAACACCGGCGGCAGCACCTACACGAACTACTGGTACTGGCAGATCGACAACCAGCCCAGGTCCGACTACCGGCTTTCCGACGCCGATATCTGGCTCGACAGCAGCTGGCCGACGCAGGACCAGGACAGCGATCTCACGCTCGGAAGCTACGGTGTCCTCACCTACCTGCACGAGATCGGTCACGCGCTCGGACTCACGCATCCGGGCGACTACAACGGATCGGCGACCTATGACGCGGACGCGACCCATCAGCAGGACACGCAGCAATACACGGTGATGTCCTATTTCCGTGCCGGCGCCAATGGCAGCGACGTCGACCACTCCGGCACCGACGGCTGGTCCTATGGCGCGACGCCGCTGCTCGACGACATCCTGGCCGTGCAGGCGGTCTACGGCGCCGACATGACGACCCGGACAGGCGACACCGTCTACGGCTTCAACAGCACCGCGGGGCGCGCTGCGTTCGACTTCACCGTAAACACGAACCCGGTGGTGGCCATCTGGGACGCGGGCGGGGTCGACAGGATCGACGTCTCGGGCTGGAACACCGACCAGGTCGTCGACCTGCATGCCGGCAGCTTCTCCTCGGTCGGTTACCTGACGCAGAACCTCGCCATCGCCTATGGCGCCACCATCGAACAGGCGGTGGGCGGCGGGGGCAACGACCACCTGATCGGCAATGCGGCCGACAATCTCCTGATCGGCATGGCCGGCGACGACTGGCTCGAGGGCGGACCGGGCAGCGACACGCTCCAGGGCGGCGCCGGCGCGGACACGCTCGACGGCCAGGCGGGCCAGGACACCGCCGACTACACCAATTCGGGCGCAGGGATCACGATCAATCTCAACCAGGGAACCGCCGCGGGCGGCACCGCTCAGGGCGACGTGCTGATCTCGATTGAAAACATCACGGGCAGCAGCTTCGACGACTTCATCGTCGGCGACGGGAACGACAACGTGCTGAGGGGTGGCGGCGGCAACGACGCCCTGATCGACAATATCGGCAACGATATCCTCTACGGCGGCGCGGGCAACGACTTCCTCACGGGCCATGCCGGGGATGACCAGCTCTTCGGAGGCGCGGGCAACGACGTCCTGCGGGGGGGCGTAGGCGCGGACCTGATCGACGGCGGCCCGGGCTATGACTGGCTGCTCTATAACTCGGGCACCAGCGCGGTGAATGTCGACCTGTCCCAGAATGCCGGCTTCAGTGGCGAAGCGCTCGGAGATGCCATCGTCGGCATCGAGCACGTGATCGGCACCGACTTCGCCGACACTCTGACGGGCGATGACAATCGGAACTTTCTCCTCGGCCGCGGCGGCGCGGATTATCTCGACGGGGGTGCCGGCAACGACGTCCTCAAGGGCATGGACGGCAACGACACCCTCGTGGGCGGCCCCGGCAAGGACGTGCTGATCGGCGGCCCCGGCGCAGACACGCTCATAGGCGGCCCGGACGGCGACTGGGCGAGCTATATCGAAGCCACCTCGGGCGTCGGCGTGGATCTCAGCCGCGGCGGGTTCGCCGGCGAGGCGGCCGGAGACACCTACGACGGCATCGTGCACATCTGGGGCTCACCCTACGACGATCACCTCATCGGCAACGACCGCTCCAACCTAATTCGCGGCGATGCCGGCAACGACATCATCGAGGGTGGTCACGGCAAGGACGTCCTGATCGGTGGAGCCGGAGCCGACGTCTTCGTGTTCAACAGCGGAGACGGAGTCGATCGGGTCAACGGATTCTCCATCGGCGTCGACCTGGTCGAGATCGACAGCGGCGCGGCGCAGTACTCCGACCTGCAGATGGGGTCGTTCGACGGCTGGCTGACCGTGACCTACGACGTCGGCGACACGCTGGTCTTCACGGGCCTGCACGAAACGGACGCCAATCCGGACATGTTCGCGTTCGCCTGAGGGGCGCGCGGTTGTCGTGCGCCGCATCCCTCACCGTCTGTCACCGCGGCTTGGTGGCGACCTCGATGATCGGACGCGCACGCCGCGTGACCGACCGGACCGGCAGAGAACCGAACATTAACCACACATAGCTAAACAGCCGAACGAGCCGGCGTGAGGGCGGACAGAACCGGTCGTCGCCGAAGACAGGCTGACAAGACGGAGCGCAGATCAGAATGAGCGCGCGAACTTCGTCCGATATCGCCGACACGGGCGCCGTGTCGTCGTCTGTATCCGCGGGGCCGGACGCTGACGCCACCTTGCTTTGCCACGCGTTCGACCCGTCCTTCTATCTTCGCACCAATCGCGATGTCGCCACCAGCGGTGCCGATCCTCTTCAGCATTTCCTGCAACTCGGCTGGCGCGAAGGCAGGGACCCCGCACCCTGGTTCTCCACCTCGCGATATCTGCGCGCCTATCGCGACGTTCGGGAGGCGGGCCTCAATCCCTTTCTCCATTACCTCAGATTCGGCCGCGACGAAGGTCGCACGGCCGGGATCTGGGCCAACACTCCGCAGCCGCAGGACCCGGCGGGCCCGACTGGCAAACCCGAGCCGGCGCCGCCGGGTGCGCCCGGCACCGAGGCCGTCGCCGAGACGATCGCGCCCCATTTCGACACCCGTCACTACCTGGCTGCAAACCCCGACGTGGCGCGGGCGGGCGTCGACCCGGTCGCCCACTACGCCGCAGTTGGATGGAAGGAAGGGCGCGATCCCTCGCGCGAATTCTCCACGCGCTACTACCTCGACTCCAATCCCGACATCCGGGCGCAGGGGATCAACCCGTTCTGGCATTTCATCGTCTCCGGCCGCGCCGAAGGCCGCCTCCCGACCGAGCCGGGCGGATACAAGGCCCGGATCTTGAAAATGCTTCGCCCTCTCGAGCAGACCGTCGCGTCCTGGCGCAGGCCGGCGCGCGAGGCGGTCGTGCACTCGCCGACCTCCCTGACGACGGCGCTGAAAAACTCCGCGCCTGGCCCGCTGCGCCGGATGATCGTCAGCCTCACGCATGACAACCACCAGCAGAACACTGGCGGCGTCCAGCTGTGCGTGGCCCGCGAGGAACAGGCCGCCCTGGCGGCCGGCTACACCTATGTCGCCCTGCATCCCTGGCAGCCGCTGCCGCGTCTGGCCAAGCGGGGCGAGTCCTCGGACCTCCTCGTGAACCTGATCGTCAACGGAACCTTCACCGGCACCGCCCGCATGGCCGACGTGACGATTGCACTCGCCCAAGTCACGGGCGAGGAAATTCCCTGCTCGCTGGTGGTCCATTCCCTGTTGGGGCACGCGACCGAGGCGGTCACCGAGCTGGCCCGTGCGGTCCGACCCGACGGAGCCTGGTTCTGGCTGCACGACAATTTCTCGACCTGCCCAAGTTTTGCCTTGCAGCGCAACGGCATCAGCTATTGCGGCGCGCCACCGCCCGCCTCGCAGGCCTGCGCAATCTGCCTCTACGGGGCGGAACGGCGCGAACATCTGCCGCGCATGGCGCAAATGTTCCGGCAGACGCCCTTCACCGTGGTCTCGCCGTCCAGCTTCCAACTCTCGCACTGGGCCTCTCAGGTCGATTTCGAGACGCAGGGAACCGAGATCCTGCCGCACCTGGCGCTCGACTGGTCCAGCCCACCCCCGCGCACCGAGCGCCCCGCGGGTGGCGCCGTCAAGGTCGCCTTCGGCGGCGTTCCCTCCGCGATCAAGGGCTGGCCGGTCTTCGAGGAGATCGCGCGCCGGTTCTCCGGCTCGGGCGATTACCGGTTCTACTATTTCGGCACAGACGAGGCGCGCTCCCCCGAAATCACGGCGCGCCAGGTGGCGGTGGCGGGCGGCAACTGGACCGCCATGCGCGACGCCCTCGCCCGCGAGCAGATCGACCTCTTCGTGCACTGGCCGGCCTGGCCGGAGACCTTCTCGTTCACGACCTATGAGGCGATCGCCGCGGGCGCCGCGGTGATCACCCATCCACGCTCGGGCAACGTCGCGGCGGTGGTGGACGAGACGGGCTACGGCAGAATTCTCTGCGACACGCCGGACCTTGCGACGTTTTTCGGCTCCGGCGACGCCCGGGCCTTTGCCGAGGCCCGCCGCCAGTCCACCCCCCGCGCCGCGGGCCTCAGGTTCAGCCGCATGACAATCGATCTGATCGAGGGCGAGCATGCCAATGGCGATTCACTGCTACACAAGCTTCACGTTTAGCTACCTGGCCAAGGCCCGGGTCCTCGCCCAAAGCCTGAAGCGCCACCATCCGGACTGGATCCTGTGGGCGGTCATCACCGACCGCGAGCCCGACGGCTTCCGCTTCTCGCCGCCCGAGGAGGATTTCGACCGGGTGCTGTGGGCGGGTGACCTGTTCAGCGAGGCCTGGCTGTTCGGCCATGATGTGGTCGAGGCCTGTACCGCGGTGAAGGGCGAGGCGCTGCGCGTCATCCTGGGCGAGCCGGACGCCGAGAAGGTTTTCTACTTCGATCCCGACATCGCCGTGCTGGACGCACTCGACCCGCTTTCAGGGGCCCTGGACGCAGCCTCGATCCTGATCACGCCGCACCAGCTCGACCCCGACGACCATCCGACCGCGATCACCGACAACGAGATCGCCTCGCTCGATTACGGCACCTTCAACCTCGGCTTCCTCGCCATCCGCAACGATGCCGAGGGCGTTCGCTGCGCCGAGTGGTGGACCGAACGCCTGCGCGCCTGGTGCCACGACCGGCGCGACATCGGCATCTTCGTCGACCAGAAATGGTTCAACCTCGTTCCGGCGTTTTTCGACCGCGTGCACATTCTGCGCGACCCCGGCTGCAACGTCGCCAGCTGGAACCTGAGCCGCCGCCGGATCGAGATCGGCGCAGATGGCAGGATCCTGGTGAACGGCACCCACCCGCTTCGCTTCTTCCACTTCACCAAGCTGGGGCCGATCGGCGACACGATGACCCAGCGATATGCCCGCGACAACGTCGAGGTCTACGAAATCTGGGCGTGGTACCGCCACGAGGTCGCCGCCGCGACCGACCCGCGCATCCCGCCCGGCTGGTGGCATTACGGCTGCTTCGACGACGGCCGGCCGATCACCAAGGAAATGCGCGTCCTCTACCGCGAGCGCCGCGACCTGCAAAACGCCTTCCCCCAGCCGCGCCGCACCGGCAAGGGCTCGTTCCTCGACTGGCTGGCCTCGAAGACCAGCCTTCTTTCACAGCCCAGGCGAGATGCGGCATGACGCGGCACTTCATCGTCGTCTACCAGTACGGCAAGGTCGCCAGCACCTCTCTGGTCGCGACCCTCAACGCCCTGCCCGGGATCGAGGCCGTGCAGGCGCACTTCCTCGGCCGCGACAGCCTGCGCGACATGGTGGCGCAGCTCGTCGATCCTGCCATCGGCGACTATTTCCACCGCCACCAGCTCGGCCAGTTCGTCGAGAACGCGCGAACCACCCGGCGCATCAACGCCCACCGGCAGGGGCTCGGGACCGACAGCGCGCTGTCGATCATCTCGCTCCACCGCGACCCGTTCGATTGGCTCCGCTCGAGCCTTCTTCAGGACATGGTTGCCTACCGGCCGGTGCTCGGCGCCATGCCGCCCGGCCCGGCAAGCGAGGTCCCCGGCGATGCCGGGCGGATCCGTGCGGGCCTCGAGCAAGTGTTCGCGAGCTTCTGCGCGATCATCGACGATTTCGGCGACATCGACGCCTTGCTCGACCGCCTCGGCGCGGACGGCCGCGCCCTGGCCGCGTGCCCGGCCCTCGCGGGTAACCGCGAGCTGCTGGGCCTCTTCCACATGATGCTGCGGCCCTTCTCGTGGTTCGAGGCACATTACCGCCCGGCCATCGGATACGCCGTCGATGACCTCGCCGAGGTCGAGGCCGGCGTGCGCTACCGCGACGTCGGCTGGGCATCGCTCGCCGTGCTGCGCTACGAGGACCTCGAAGCGCAGATCGGCGCGGCTGCACGGCGCCTCGGCATCGGCGCGATCGGGGCCCTCGCGCGCGAGAACGAGAGCGGCGGAAAGGACATGGTCGGCCCCGTCCGCGAGGCCTTCGCGAGCGAGGCCGCCGGCGCCCTGAGGGCCCGGTTCTGCGCAACAAGTTACGCACGCCGGTTCGGCTACGCGCAGACCGTCGCTGGCTGAGGCCGCCTCATGCCGCGATCACCGCGGGATGCGGTCATGCGCCCGAAAGGCGAGGCAACCCGACCCGCCGCGCACAGCGAGGCCCGCTCCGAGCGCGAGCCTTCAGTCCCGTTTCTGCACTTCGTGCAGCGACGCGGCCACCACCGCGGCCAACGCGCAAAGCGCGGCAAAGACCGCCAGCACCCAGGCGGGGCCGGCGAGGTCGGCCAGCAGGCCGAACAGGCCGCCCAGCGCGAGGACCACCCCGATCAGACTGTTCGACAGCGCCGTGTATCGTGCGCGCGCCTCATCGCCCGCCATGTCGATCAGGTGAACCTTGCGCCCGGTCCGCACGCCCCTGTAGGCGATCTCGGCCGCGAACATGGCCAGCACCGACCCGGCCACGCCGCCCAGGCCCCCGGTCGACAGCCCCATTGCGGCGGCCGATCCCAGGGCCACGGCGCCGAGCGCCCCGGCGGCCATCAGCGTCTGGCGGCTGGAGCGGTCGGACAGCCGCCCCCAGACATAGGACGACAGGATGGACGCGCCGGCCGAGGCCAGCACCAGAGGCCCCAGATGGCCCAGCCTGCGGGCGTCGCCGGCGACCGAGAGCATGACCAGGTAGGGCGGCGCCAGCGCCGTCACCGTCAGCAGGGCGCGCGCCGCCACGAAGCGGCGGAGCTGCGCGTCCGTCCAAAACGGGCGCACCAGCGCGGCAAGGCTGGCTTTCTGCCCCCGGCCCGCGGCCTGCGGCTGTTCGGAGAGGAACAGAAAGACCGCGGCAGCGGCCAGCCACAGCATCCCCGCCAACCCGATCGCCATGACGATGAAGCGCGGCTCGAGCGGAATCAGCCCGATCGCCAGCGCCACCCCGAAGCCCAGCACGGCGGTCGAGGCCACGCCCGATGCCGCGCCGGTGACCGCCCCGCGCCGGGTCTTGCCGACGGTGCGCGCCAGGGCATCCTTGTGGCTCACCGAACACGCCGAGCGCGCCAGCGACAGGCCGGCGAGGCAGACGGCGACGCCAAGCCCGGCCTCCAAACCCTCGAGCAGGTAGGCCGACGCGGCGATGCCCAGCGCACAGATGCCCTGCAACGCGGCTCCGGTGGACCAGACGATCTTGCGCAACCGGCCCCGCTCGACCCGGCGGGCGAGCGCCAGCTGGGGCAGCAGCGCGCCCGCCTCGCGCACCGGCACCAGCGCCCCGATGAAGATCGCCGGAGCGCCGAGCGCGCTCAAAAGCCAGGCGAGCACCAACTTGGGATCCACCAGCCCGTCCGCGATCTTGGTAAAGGACAGGGCGACGATCTGGACGGCACCGTCTTTCGCCTCGTGCCGCCCGACCGGCGGCGCTTCGTCATCGGCACCCGTGAGCGCCTGGTAGACCGTCTGCGAAAGCACATGTCCTCCGGCTCGACCCGAACTGGAATGGTCGAGGATTTAAGGCGAAACGGCTATCGTTCAATTCCACGCCGGCGCGTCGGGATTGCGGCGCGCCACCGGATGCGCACCCGCCAGGGACGGTCCAGCCCCGGCCGCACCGGCGGTAGCCGCCGGATTGACTTGACCGCCCGCGATTTCGGGCGAAGCCATTAGGATGGCCCGGACAACCGAGTGAAAGCCGGGCGGGGAGGATCAGCTTGGACAACATCAGCCTCACACAGGTCGCGGTCCTGCTGGCGGCGGCCGGTCTCGTCGCCCCGCTGGCGAAGTATCTACGTATCGGCGCCGTGCTCGGCTACCTGCTCGCGGGGGTCGCCATCGGGCCCTACGCGCTCGGCATCTTCACGGACCCCGGCCGTATGCTGCACATCGCCGAGTTCGGCGTCGTGCTGCTCCTCTTCGTCATCGGGCTCGAGCTCAAGCCGCAACGGCTGTGGGCCATGCGCCGCAGCGTGTTCGGGCTGGGCGGCTCGCAAGTGGGCGCCACCGCGCTGATCCTGACCGCCGTCATGCTCGCCCTGACCGGCAACTGGCGCGAGGCGCTGTTCGTCGGCCTCGCGCTGTCGCTTTCCTCCACCGCCATGGTGCTGCAGGTCCTCAAGGAGACCGGCGAGCTCGAGCTCCGGCACGGCCGGCTCGCCTTCTCGGTGCTGCTCTTCCAGGACCTCGCCGCCATCCCGATGATTGCCTTCGTCGGGCTGCTCTCGGCCAGCGGCGAGGCGAACCGCGCGATGACGCTCGAGGGCGCGCTCACCGCCCTCGCCGCCATCGCCGTCATCGTCATCGCCGGGCGCTACCTGCTGGGCTGGGCGTTCCACCTCATTGCGCGCACCGGCGTCAGCGAGGCGCTGACCGCCTTCGCGCTGCTGACCATCGTGCTCATCGAGGTCATCATGAAGGGCGCCGGGCTCTCGCCGGCGCTCGGCGCCTTCATCGCCGGCGCACTCCTGGCCGATTCCGCCTACCGGCACGAGATCGAGGCCGACATCAGGCCGTTCGAGATGCTGTTTCTCGGCCTGTTCTTCGTCTCGATCGGCATGTCGCTCGATCTCGCCATTCTGGCGACGCAGCCCGGTCTCGTGCTTGCGGGCGCGGCCGGCCTGATGATCCTCAAGGCCCTCGTGCTGCGCCCCCTCGGCCGCCGGCACGGCCTTTCCCGCGCGACCAGCCGGCGGCTCGCCTGCGCTCTGGCGCAGGGCGGCGAGTTCGCCTTCGTGCTGACCGGCATCGCTGTCGCCATGGGCGTCGTGGTGCAAGACGTCGCCTCGATCATCAACGTGATCGTCACCCTGACCATGCTCGCGACGCCGATGCTACTGCTCTCCGAGAAATGGCTCGCGAAGCTGACGGCCGGCCCGGCCCCGGCACCGGCCTTCGACGAGATCCCCCGCGTCGAGGCGCATGTCGTCATCGCCGGGCTCGGCCGCTTCGGCCAGATCCTCGCGCGCATCCTCGCGGCGCGGCAGATTCCGTTCACCGCGCTCGACGGCGACCCCAGCCAGATCGACGTCATCCGCCGCTTCGGCGGCCGCGTCTATTTCGGCGACGCCACCCGGCCCGAGATCCTCGAGGCCGCGCAGGTTGAGCGGGCCCGCGCCGTGGTCGTGTGCATCTCGAACGTGGCGGACTCGCTCAAGGCGGTGGAGCTGGTGCGCCGGCGCTATCCGCATGTGCCGGTCTATGTGCGCGCCCGCGACCGCGGGCACGTCCACCGGCTCATGGACCTCGGCGTCGAGCGGGTGGTGCGCGAGACGTTCTTCTCGGCGCTGGAGATGTCGCGCCAGCTCCTGATCGAGATCGGGCTCAGCACGCGCGAGGCCGAGCGCACCGTGCAGATGTTCGCCGAGCGCGACGAGGGCCGCCTGCGCGCCGACTACGCCCATGCCGGCGACCAGGCGCGGCTGGTCGAAAGCGCGCGCGAGCACGCGCAGGAGCTCGCCGAGCTGTTCGAGGCCGATGTCGACGAGCGCGGCTGAGCGCGTCCCCGCGACCCCGTCACTCCAGCGCCGCCTCCGGCGGAGGGGCGGAGTCTGCGGGCTTCTTGAGCAGCAGCAGCAAGGGCGCCGAGATCAGCGCGACCCACATCATCAGCGTGAAGTCGCTCAGATAGGCCATCGTCGCCGCCTGGCGCGTCACCTCGTGGTTCAGGGCCACGGCCCCAGCCGGGAAGTGCCAGTCCCAGGCCTGCGGCAGCCACGGCCGGTGCAGCGCATCGCGGAACGGCGTCAGATCGGCGGCGATGTGCGCGTGGTTCGTCTGCGTGTTGCGGGCCAGCAGCGTGAACACGACCGAGATGCCGATGCTGCTGCCGATGTTGCGCATCAGGCTGAACATCGCCGTGCCCTCGGTCCGGTAGTGCGGCGCCAGCGTCGCGAAGGTCGTGGTGCTGAGCGGCACGAAGATGAAGCCCAGCCCCAGTCCCTGATTGATGCCGGTGGAGATGATGGTCATCTCCGACACTTCGGTGGTGAACTGGGCCATGCGCCACAGCGAGAACGCGGTCAGGCCGATGCCGAACAGGATCAGCAGCCGCGTGTCCACCTTGCCGATCAGCCGCCCGACCAGCAGCATGGCGATCATGGTGCCGACTCCGCGCGGGGCCAGCACCTCGCCGGTGGTCAGCACCGGGTAGCCCATCAGGCCCTGCAGGAACGGCGGCAGCAGCGCCAGCGTGGCCAGCAGGATCACGCCGACCATGAAGATCAGGAACAGGCCGACGGCGAAGTTGCGGTCGACGAACAGCCCCGGCTCGATGAACGGGCGCTCGGCCGTGAACATGTGCACCACGAACATGTAGAGGAACAAGCCCGCTATCACCGCCTCGACCACGATCTCGGTCGAGGAGAACCAGTCCTGCGACTGGCCGCGGTCGAGCATCATCTGCAGCGCCCCGATTGACAGGCTGAGCAGCGCGAAGCCGAAGAAATCGAACCGGCGGGTGCTGTCGCGCACGGTCTCGGGCACGAAGCTCAGGATGCCCATCAGCGCCAGCGCGCCGAAGGGCACGTTGATGTAGAAGACATAGCGCCAGCTGTAGAACTCGGTCAGATAGCCACCCAGCGTCGGCCCCAGGATCGGGCCCACCATCACGCCCACGCCCCACATCGCCATCGCCGAGCCGTGCTGCTCGCGCGGATAGGTGTCGAGCAGCACCGACTGCGACAGCGGCACCAGCGCCGCGCCGAACACGCCCTGGAGCAGGCGGAAGATCACGATCTCGATCAGCGAGGTCGCGGCGCCGCACAGCATCGAGGAGATGGTGAAGCCGGCCACCGCCACCAGGAACACGCGCTTGCGGCCGAAGCGGGTGGCCAGCCACCCGGTCATCGGCGTCATGATCGCGGCGGCGACGATATAGGAGGTCAGCACCCAGGCGATCTGGTCCTGCGTCGCCGACATCGAGCCCTGCATGTGAGGCAGCGCGACATTGGCGATGGTGGTGTCCAGCGCCTGCATGATCGTCGCCAGCATCACGGATACCGTGATCAGCCCCCTGTCGAGGGGGGTGGCCGCGGCGCCGTCGGCGGTCATTGCGCGGGCCCGGTCCCGGCGGCTTTTGCACTCGGGGCAAGGCCGATCGCGGCCAGCGCGGTGCGGATGAAGGAGGGCAGCGCCCGGCGGTGCCCGGTATCGATGCTGACCACGGCGCTCATGCCCGCGCGCAGCTCGGGATCGCCGGGCCCGGTCTTGACGGCGATGCGCACGGGGATGCGCTGCACCACTTTGACCCAGTTGCCGGTGGCGTTCTGCGGCGGGATCACCGAGAACTCGGCACCGGTGGCCGGGCTGATGCTCTGCACCGAGCCGTGCCAGGTATGGCCGGGATAGGTGTCGATGCTGATCGTCACCGGCTGGCCCGGCTTCACGTGGGTCAGCTCGGTTTCCTTGAAGTTCGCGTCGATCCAGACACCCTTGTCGGCGACGATGCTCATCACCGGGGTGCTGAGCGCGCTGTTGCCAACGACCTGCTGGCCGGGCTCGGGCGTGTTGGTCGCGACGCCGGCAAACGGCGCGCGCACCACGGTGCGCTGCAGGTCCAGCGCCGCCTTGTCGCGCGCCGCCTTGGCCTCGAGATATTTCGGGTGCTGGTCGATCCGGATGTCGGGATTGCCGGCCAGCTGGGTGCGGATCTGCGCCAGCTCCTGCTCGGTGACGCGCACGTTCTGCTTGGCAACGTCGAGATCATGGCTCGCGGCGTCGAAGGCGCTTTGCGACACGGCGCTGGTCGCCGCCATCCTCGCATAGCGGTGGTACTGCTTCTGGGCATAGGCGACGTTGGCCTTGGCCAGGTCGAGCGACGCCTGCTTCTGGCGATAGGTGTCCTTGAGGCCGGCGATCTCGTCGTGGACGCTGGCCAGATGCGCTTCCGCCGCCTGCAACGCGATCTTGTAGGGCCGGTCGTCGATGCGGAACAGCACGTCGCCCTTCTGCACATGCTGGTTCTCGTGCACGGCGACCTGCGTGATCGGGCCCGAGACGTCGGCGCCGACCATGACGGTGTCGGCCTTCACATAGGAGTTCTCGGTGCCGACATAGCGCCCGCCGGTGAAATAGACATAGCCCGCCCCGGCCAGCACCACGAGCGGCCCGAGCACCAGCAGGATGCGGCGCCAGCGCTTGCGGCGCCGGCCCGGTGCGGCGGCAGGACGGGCGGCAGCTGACGCCCGCTTCGGGGTCGTGCCCGCCTCGTCGCGCCCGGCCGGCGGGGCGACGGCCGGTTTCTCGCGCGCTATCTCAGGCGAATCTTTTGGCATTTCCGCTGGGCCTGTTCTCGTCTTCCTCGCGCTCGCAGGCCGTGCGCTCGACCTCGAGCAGGTTGCACTTCATGCGGCGCAGTGCCTCGAGGACCTGCGCCACCGTCTCCTCGGACAGCCCGGCCAGGGCCTCGGCGCGCGTCTGCGCGGCCAGCTCCCACATGCGCGCCAGGTGCGGCTTGGCCGCCTCGGTCAGATAGAGCCGCACCGCCCGGCGATCCTCGGGGTCGGGTCGGCGCTCGACCAGGCCGAGGCTCTCCAGCCCGTCGATCGAGCGCGCCAGGGTGATCGGCTGGATCTCCAGGGTGTCCGCCAGGGTGACCTGCCTCACCCCCTCCTGGCGCGACAGATAGGCCAGCACGCGCGACTGCGCCTGCGACAGCCCCAAGGGCTGCGCGCGGCGGTTGAAATTGCGCCGCAGCAGTCGGGCGACGTCGCTGACGAGAAAGCCGATGCTCTTGTCTGGGTCGTTCATCGGGTGTCCGGGTCGTTCATGGAGCCTGTCGCGCGGGCGCGGGCGTAGCGTTGCCGACTTATAATAAGCCTTGCTTACTAGTTTTCAAGCCATTCCCCGGCAAATTTTCGGCCCCGGACCGGCTGGTGCGCGGTCTGCCCGGCAGCGGCGCCGCGCCTCACGCCGGCGCCGGCACGTCCTCGCTATCCCGGTGTCACCAGATAGGTGTCCGTGCCCGACGGCCGCACGCGCGCCTGAACGGCGAACCTGCCGCTGTCCCTGAGCAGCGCGACGATGTCGCTCAGGGCGGCGGAGTGCGCCGGGTGATCGAACATCGCCGTCAGCGCCTGATAGGGGTGGGTCACCCTCTCCACGGTCAGCGACCCGACCAGCAGGTCCTGGGTCCCCGCCGGGCCCCTGATCGCATAGCTCGACGGCCACAGGCGCAGCACCAGGCGCCGCTCGCCGCCCGCGCTCGCCTTGGACAGCATCAGCACCGGCCACGCCCCGTCGTGCAGCAGCGGCCAGGGCGGCAGCGAGTCAAGCTCCGTCCCCGCAGAGAGCAGCTTCAGAAAATCCAGCGGCCCGCTGCCGGCCGCCAGCTTCCAGCCATGCTGCCGCAACACGGCCGCCAGTTGCCTCGAGGGAACGGCGAGCTGCAGGAACAGCGGCTCCTCGATCTCGCCCAGAAGATCGAGCCGGTGCGGCGGCAGCCGGCTCCAGCCCGCCTTCATCCAGTCCGCCCGGCTCAATACGGTCAGCTTGGTCGCAGGCGCATAGCGGCCGAGGTCCGGCCCCATGCTCGAGACGACATGGACCGCACCGAAGCCGAAGAACACCGCCATCGCCGCCGCGGCACACCACGGCCCGGCGCGGCCGGGCTCGGCCTTGAAATGCAGCAGCAGGGCCAGGACGCAGCCGATCAGCGCGCCGTACAGCACCCCCCCCATCACGTCCGAGGGCCAGTGCGCGCCGAGATAGACGCGCGAGAAGCCGACCAGGATCACCCCCACGGTCGCTGCCATCCAGACCCCGATGTGGAAGCGGCGGGCGAGGCGCGACGTGATCAGCAGCGCCAGCGTGGCGAACAACAGCGTGATGAAGGTGCTGTGGCCGCTGGGGAATGAGAACAGATCCGCGCCCGAGTAGATCTCGATCGGCCTTTGCCGATGCAACATCAGCTTGATCAGCGGCGTGGTGACCGCGGCGAGGCTGAAGGCGAGCCCCACCAGCAGCGCGCTGCGCCACCGTCTGGCGGCCGTGAGCGCCACCAGCAGGGCAGCCACCGTCACGCCGACCACGATGCCGTCGCCGAACTCCGTGACCGCAACCATGACCCGGTCGAGCGGCGCCGTCCTGAGCGACTGGATGAAGCGCGAGATCGCCCCGTCGGCCCGCGTCAGCGGGTCGCCGCTGACCACGTCGTCCAGCACGCCGACGAAGCCCAGCACGGCCAGCACCAGCAGCCCGCCCCACAGCACGGCGCCCAGGAGCTTCGGATTGCGCGGGTCGAAGGCCCGCGCCAGCTGCCTGGCCAACCCGCTGCGCGAGCGCGCAAGCCGCGCGATGCCCACCTGGTAGCCGGTCGCGACGCGGGGTCCGGCCTTGATGACGATCAGCCGCACAAGCCACAGCGCCAGGAACAGCGCGAAGAACGCCACTACCAGCGCCACCAGCAGGCGCGTGCTGACCGAGCCGACATTGGCCAGCAGCACGCCCGCCGCGGCGGCCGGCAGCACATGCACCGCCGACCAGATGATGCCCGAGCTCAGATTGGCGGCCAAAAAGCGCGGCACCTTCATCCCCACCATGCCGGCGATCGCCGGGGTCACCGCCTTGACGCCCGGGACGAAGCGGCCGATGAACACGCTGATGCCGCCGTGCCGCTCGAAGAAGGCGGTGCCCTTCTCCAGGATCTCGGGTCGCGAGGAGAACGGCCAGCGCTGTCCCAGCGAGGGGCCGTAATGCCGCCCGATCAAGTACGAGACGCCGTCGCCCAGCGCGGCGCCCGCGGCCGCCAACAGGACCAGGGGCCACAGCGAGAGGTTGGCCGCCCCCGCCATGCCCGAGGCCGCGAGGATGATCGCGGTGCCCGGCATCAGCGCCCCCAGCACGATGACCGCCTCGGTCGCCGCGCTGGCGAAGACGACGGCCCACAGCAGCAGCGGGTGGGCACTCGACAGCGCCAGAAGCTGGTGGATCCACTGGGTCACGTTGTCTCCTCGGCGGCGGGCGCGTCGGGGCGGCGAACGACCGCGGATGCCGGAGCGGGCCGCGATGTTCCTCCTTGAATTTAAAATCGGCGCCGAGTGCAAGCCCTGTGCGGCGTTCGTCGCGCAAGAGCGCCGGTCGAGCCGCCCGCCGAGGGGGCTGTTTCCGGGGGATCGTTCCGGGGCGATCGTTCCGGGGCGTCGTTCCGGCGCGCCCAGGCGGCCCGCGCCGCGGCAGAGCACCGGCGTGCCGGGCGCGACGGCAGGGGCGGAAATCGGGCGCGGCGCGCCACCCCGGACCGCGGCCGTGCGTCCCGGTCACTGGCCCGCGCCGCTCGACGCCTTAGGTTGTGCCGCGAACGAGTCCCGTTGCCCCAACCCCCGGTCTCCATGACAGAACAGCAAAAACTGGTCGCCGCGCCCCGGGAAATGCCGGCCTTCGTCGAGTTCGTCGCCATGATGGCGTCCCTGATGGCGCTGACGTCGATGTCGATCGACATCATGCTGCCGGCGCTGCCGGACATCAAACACGCCTTCGACGTCGGCGGCGCGAACAACCAGCAGCTGGTGGTGACCGACTATGTGCTGGGCTTCTCCGTCGGGCAGATCGTGTTCGGCCCGCTCTCCGACCGGTTCGGCCGGCGCAAGGTGCTCCTGTCGGGGCTCGCGCTCTATGCCGCCGCCTCCTTCCTTTGCATGATCGCCGGCAGCTTCGAGCTCTTGCTCGGCGCCCGCTTCCTGCAGGGCATCGCCAACGCCTCGCCCCGCGTCATCGCGCTCGCTGTGGTGCGCGACGTCTATGGCGGGCGGCGCATGGCCGAGGTGATGAGCTTCGTGATGATGATCTTCATCATCGTGCCGGTGATCGCGCCCTCGCTGGGGACCGCCTGGCTGGCGATCGGATCCTGGTCGACGATTTTCGCCTTCCTGCTCGCGGTCTCGCTGGCGATGCTCGCCTGGATGAGCCTGCGCCTGCCCGAGACGCACCCGCCCGAGGAGCGCGAGGCGCTGTCGCTCTCCTGGGTCGGCCACGCCTTCCTGCGCACGATCACGACGCCGCAGACGCTGGGCTACACGCTGGCGACCGGCGCGATCTTCGGCGCGCTGATGGCCTATATCAACACCGCAGAGCAGATCTACACCCAGGTCTACGGCTTCCACACGCTGTTCCCGATCATCTTCGGCTGCGTCGCGCTTTCCGTCGCCTTCGCCTCGTTTCTCAACAGCCGCCTGGTCGGGGGCATCGGCATGCGCCGGGTGTCGCACGGGGCGCTGTTCGGTTTCGTCACGGCCGCCGCGATCAACCTGGTGATCGCGCTGCCGGGCGGCACCGCGCCCTTCCCATTCTACGTCGTTCTGGTGGCCTTCTGCCTGTTCTTCTTCGGCCTGATGATGCCGAACTTCAACTCGCTGGCAATGGAGCCGATGGGGCACATCGCGGGGACCGCCTCCTCCTTCGTCGGCGCGGTCACCACCGGCATCGCCGCGGCGCTCGGCTGGTATGTCGGCCAGCACTTCGCCGGCACCCCGCTGCCGCTGCTGATCGGCTACCTCGCCTTCGGCGCGCTCAGCCTCACGCTGGTGCTGATCACCGAGCGCGGCAGGCTGTTCGGGGTCGGCCAGCACGACGGCAACTGACAACATGCCCCCGCCACGGCACCCTCCCTCCCAGGCATCAGGCCGCCATCTGCGGGCATAGCGGTCCGGGCTCGCTGTCGCGACCGCCTGACCAAATCACCGTCCGAACCCGCGGTATCAATGAAATCAATATGTTACGAGGCGTCCAAATTTGGACGCCCATCCGCGGGCGCCGCCTGCCCCGCCGGGGCCTTGCCGCGCCGGCGCTGCTCGGCCTCGTCCCAGGCGGTCAGCGCCTGGTAGTCCGGAACATAGCCTAGCCCCTTGCGCGCGTCCGAGGAGACCGCCGCCTGCGAGGTCACCACGTCGACCACGGCGGGCGCATTCGCCAGCGCGCGCTCAAGCGCCGCGGCCAGCTCATCGGGCCGCTCGACGCGCTCGCCATGCGCGCCCAGCGCCCGGGCCATGGCGGCATAGTCGGAATGCCGCAGCGTGGTGCCGATCACCCGGCCGCCATAGTTCGACTCCTGGTCGTAGCGCTCGATGTTCCACGCGGCGTTGTTGGAGACGACGAAGACGGCCTTGGCGCCGTGCCGCACGGCCGTGTCCACCTCCATGGCATTGATCCCGTAGGCCCCGTCGCCATTGACCGAGATCACCTGTCGCCCGGGGAAGGCCAGCGCCGCGGCCACGCCGAAGGGCACGCCGACGCCCAGGCAGCCGAAGGCGCCCGCATCCATGTAGGTGCCCGCCCGCCCCAGCCCTAGCCGGGCGAAGCTGAGCAGGTCGCCGCCGTCGGCGACGGCGATGTAGTCGGGCGCGGCAACCTGCGCGATGGCGTCGAAGATGCAGCGCGGATGGATCTTGCCGTCCGGGCCGAGCTCGGGCGTAGCGCCGAAGCCGGCGGCGGCGCGCTCGCGCTGGCGCGCGCGCATCGCCTCCGCCCAGGCCGCATCGACGGCGGGCTTGGCGTTGCCCGCCGCCATCACGATGGCCTCGAGCGCGGCCGGCGGCGTGGCCAGGATCTCCGGCGCGCCGCGGCGGTTGTCGATCAGCTCGGCGCCCGTGTCGGCGATGCGGATGAAGCGCGCGTCGGGGAACACCGCCGGCGAGCCATAGCCCACCTGGTAGTCCAGCCTGCGGCCCACCACCACCACCAGGTCGGCCTCGGCCATCGCCCGCGCGCGCACCGCCCCGGCGAAGCACGGGTGGTCGCCCGGCACCAGCCCGCGGCTTTCCTGCGTGTCGAGATAGAGCGCGCCCGAGGCGTCGAGCAGGCGCACCAGCGCCGCGCCGGCGCCGCGCGCGCCGCGGCCGCTGATCACCAGCGGGCGCCTGGCCTGGCAGATCGCCCTGGCGGCCTCCTCGACCGCCGCCGGATCGGGCGGGATCAGCCGCGGCGCCTTGGGTGCCAGCCATTCCTCCATCGCCAGCGCCGGCGGCACCTCCTCGCGCAGCACGTCCGTGGGGATCTCCAGATAGACCGGCCCGGGCTCGCCCAGGTCGCCCGTGGCGCGGGCCACGCCCTCGTCGAGCTCGCGCAGCACCTGCTCAGCGACGCGCAGCGTGCGGGCCTGGCGCGTGATCGGGCGCATGATCTCCACATGCGGGATGTCCTGCAGCGGCCCCATGTTGACCTGCGGCCGCGGCGGGCAGCCACCGATCAGCAGGACCGGCGCGCGGGCCAGCGAGGCATTGGCCACCGCGGTGACGCAGTTCGTCACCCCCGGTCCCGCCGTCACCATGGCCACAGCGAAGCCGCCGGTCAGCTCGGCATGGGCGTGTGCCATGTGCACCGCGGCGCCCTCGTCGCGCACGTCGACGATGCGGATGCCCAGCCGGCCCAGCCAGTCCCACATCGGCTGGATGTGCCCGCCCTGCAGCCCGAAGATGCGGTCGACGCCGCGGCGCTCGAGGAACTTGGCGATCCAGGCGGCAGCGGTGGATTCGCCGGCGCCAAGGTCGACGGGCTCGGTCATTTCCGTTCCTCCTTCTCCGCCAGCCTGTGCTTCAGAAGCCGGTGCTGGATTTTGCCCGTGGCGGTCTTGGGGATCTCTTCGGGCGCCATGATCGAGATCGAGCGCGGCCGCTTGTAGCCGGCCAGGCGCGGACGGCACCACTCGACCAGCTCCTGCTCGCTGGCCTGCCCGTCCCGGCCCAGGACGACGACGCCATGCACCCGCTCGCCCCATTTCGCGTCGGGCAGCCCGACCACCGCCGCCTCGCGCACCGCGGGGTGCGCGCCGAGCACCGCCTCGACTTCGGAGGGATAGACGTTCTCGCCGCCCGAGATGATCATGTTGCTCTTGCGGTCGACCAGGTAGAGAAAGCCGTCCTCGTCGCGCCGCGCCATGTCGCCGACCGAGCAATAGCCGTCCCTGAGCGCCTCGGCGGTCTTGTCCGGCAGGTTCCAGTAGCCGTCGAACAGATACGGCGTGTGGGCGTAGAGCTCGCCGACCTCGCCGTCGGGCACCTCGTCGCCGGCCTCGTCGAGCAGCCGGGCCCGCCGCGAGCCAACGCATTCGCGCCCCACCGAGCCAAGCTTGGAGAGCTGCTCCTCGGGCTGCAGCATGGTCGCCCAGCCCTGCTCGGTCGAGCCGTAGAGCTCGAACAGGCCGGAATTGGGGAACAGCTCCATCACCGCCAGCTTGGTCTCGCGCCGGGCCGGCGCCGATGAGATCATCAGCTTGCTCACCTGGCCGGTGTCGTAGCGCGCCCGCACCCGCTCGGACAGCTCGAGCATCATCACGTATTGCGTCGGCACCAGCGAGGTGAACGTCGCGCCGTCCTCGGCCAGCGTGGCCAGCACGTGCTCGGGGTCGAAGCTGGCGCGGCTGTAGACCGAGCAGGCGCCGCCGCAATAGGCCAGCGTGGTCGCGAAGTAGAGCGAGTTCGCGTGGCACATGGGCATGACCAGCAGCGCCGTGTCGCGCCGGCTGAAGCCGAGCTCGACCGCGGTCACCAGCGACAGCAATGCGCTGCCGGCATGCGAGCGGACCGCGCCCTTCGGCTTGCCCGTCGTGCCCGAGGTATACATCAGCGCCCACATGTCCGCCGGCGCGACCGCGGGCGCCGGCTCGCTCTCGCGCGCCTTCGCGATCAGCGCCTCATAGCCGAGATACCCCGCCGGCGGGCGCTCGGCGCCGAAATGGACGAAGCGGCCCGGCTCCACGGGCAGCGCGTCGCGGACCTCCTCGATCACGCCGACCAGCGCGTCCTGCACGACCAGGGCCCGCGCCTGGCAGTCATTGACGATGTAGGCGATCTCCGGCCCCACCAGCCGGAAGTTGATCGGCACCGCCACCAGCCCCGCCTTGGCCAATGCGGCGTAGATCTCCATCCACTCGACGCAGTTGTAGGCGAGCAGGGCCACCCGGTCGCCCTTCTCGAGCCCCAGGCCGATGAGCGCGTTGCCCAGCCGGCAGGCCCGCGCGTTCCATTGCGCAAACGTCATGGCCCGCTCGAGGTCGCGCACGCCGACCCGGTCGGGGAACAGCCGCGCGTTCGTCGCCAGGACCTCGCCGAGATTGAGCAGGGTGTGCATCATCCGCCGCCGGGCACGCCGCCTTCTTCAGGGAGTGAACATCGCCTTCGCGCCCCGCCGTCCCGGGGTCAGCGTCTCGACCGCGTCGACGATGGTCTGCGAGTCGAGCCCGTAGTGCTGGTAGAGATCGGCGATGCGCCCGGTCTGGCCGAAATGCTCGACCCCGAGCGGCAGCGTCCGGTGGCCCTGCACCGAGCCGAGCCAGGCCAGGGTGGCCGGATGGCCGTCGATCACGCTGACGATCGTGCAGTGGCCCGGCAGCGGCGCCAGCAGGCGCTCGACATGGCTGGCGGCGCCCCGGTCGCCGCGATTGCGCGCCCTTTGCGCCGCACTCCAGCCGGCGGCGAGCCGGTCCGCCGAGGTCACCGCCAGAACGCCGACGTCGCGCCGCACCTCGGCCAGCCGCCCCGCCGCGGCCAGCGCCTCGGGCGCCACGGCGCCCTGGTAGGCGATCACCACCTCGCAGCCCGGCCCCGGCTCGCGCCACCAGTAGGCACCGTCGATAGAGCCCTGGCGGAACGCCTCGTCGTTGCGCTTGACCGGCTGCTCGATCGCCCGCGTCGACAGGCGCAGATAGACCGAGCCCCCGGTCTCGTCCCTGAGCCAGGTGCGCTCGTCCCGGTCCCCCTCGCCGCCGCGCTGCAGGTAGTCGAACGCCCATTCCATGATCACCGCCAGCTCGTCGGCGAAGGCCGGCTCGAAGGCCGCGAGCCCGTCCTGGCTCATGCCGATCAGGGGCGTGCCCACCGACTGGTGCGCGCCGCCCTCGGGGGCGAGCGTGATGCCCGAGGGCGTGCCCGCCAGGATGAACCGCGCGTCCTGATAGCAGGCATAGTTCAGGGCATCGAGCCCGCGCGCGATGAAGGGGTCATAGAGCGTGCCCACCGGCAGCAGGCGCTCGCCGAACAGGCTGTGCGAAAGGCCGGTGGCGCCGAGCAGCAGGAACAGGTTCATCTCGGCGATGCCCAGTTCGATGTGCTGCCCCTTGGGCGAGAAGTGCCACTTCTGCGCCGAGGGCACACGCTCGTCGCGGAAGGTATCAGCCTGCTCGTCGCGGGCGAACAGGTCGCGCCGGTTCACCCAGGGGCCGAGATTGGTCGACACGGTCACGTCCGGCGAGCTGGTGACGATCCGGTCCGCCAGCGGCGCGTCCGAGCGCGCCAGCGCGTCGAGGATCTTGCCGAAGGCCGACTGGGTGGAGATCTCCGCCTCCCCCGGCGGCTCGAGCCCCGGCACCGCCACCGCCTCCGCCGCGTAGCGGCGCGGCCCCGCCTGGAAGAACGGGACCCGGCGCAGGAAGCCCTGGAGCGCGTCGGGGTCCGGGACCGCGGCGAAGGGCTCCCACTCCTCGCCCGGCGCGATGCCCATATCGGCGCGGAAGCTCTCCATCTGCGCCTTGGTCATCAGCCCCGCGTGGTTGTCCTTGTGCCCGGCGAGCGGCGTGCCCCAGCCCTTGATGGTATAGGCCAGGA
>NZ_JBZSYN010000017.1:0-8357 GCF_058622915.1 Thermohalobaculum sp.
ACCTTGGCGAAGCGCTCCAGCGCCTCGGCGTTCTTGATCAGTACGCCCGCCTGGGCGCCGCGCCCGGTCGCGGTCATGATCGACATCGGCGTGGCCAGGCCAAGCGCGCAGGGGCAAGCGATGATCAGCACCGAGATGGCCGCGATGAGCGCGTAGGAATAGGCCGGCTGCGGCCCCCAGATCGACCACAGCACGAAGGCCAGCGCGGCGATGCCGATCACCGTGGGCACGAACTTGCCCGCCACCGCGTCGGCCAGCTTCTGGATCGGGGCCCGCGAGCGCTGCGCCTGGGCCACCATCTCGACGATCTGCGCCAGCATGGTGTCGCGGCCGACGCGGGTGGCCTTCATCACCAGCGTGCCGGTGCCGTTGATGGTGGCGCCGGTGACGGTGTCGCCGGCGACCTTCTCCACCGGCACCGGCTCTCCGGTCAGCATCGACTCGTCGACCGAGGAGCGGCCCTCGACCACCTCGCCGTCCACCGGGATCTTGTCGCCCGGGCGCACGCGCAGCCGGTCGCCGGCCTGCACCTGCTCGAGCGGCACCTCCTGCTCGGAGCCGTCCTCCCCGACCCGCCGCGCCGTCTTGGCGGCGAGGTCGATCAACGCCCGGATGGCGGCGCCGGTGCGCTCGCGCGCGCCCAGCTCCATGACCTGGCCGATCAGCACCAGCACCACGATCATCGCCGCCGCCTCGAAATAGACCCCGACGGTGCCATGCGCGTCGCGGAAGCCCTGGGGGAACACGCCGGGCGCGATCACCGCGACCAGGCTGAAGAGGTAGGCGGCGATGACGCCCATGCCGATCAGGCTGAACATGTTGAGATTCATGCTGCGGAACGACTTCCAGCCGCGCACCAGGAACGGCCAGCCGGACCACAGCACCACGGGCGTGGCCAGCGCCAGCTCGACCCACTGCGCAAGCGCCTCGCCGATCCAGCCGCGCAGCGGCAGGCCGACATGCGGGCCCATGGCCAGCACCAGCAACGGCACGGTCAGCACGAGGCCCACCCAGAAGCGGCGCTTGAAGTCGACCAGCTCGGGGTTGGGTCCCTCGTCCGGCGCCGGCAGGCCCTTGGGCTCCAGCGCCATGCCGCAGATCGGGCAGTCGCCGGGGCCGACCTGCTCGATCTCGGGGTGCATCGGGCAGGTATAGACCGTGCCCTCGGGCATCGGCTCGGGGGCGGGGCGGCCTTCGAGGTATTTCTCCGGCTCGGCCTCGAATTTCTCGCGGCAGCCGGCCGAGCAGAAATAGAAGCGGCGGCCCTCGTGCCTGGCCATGTGACGCGCGCTGGCGCGGTCGACGCTCATGCCGCAGACCGGGTCCTCGGCCGAGATGTAGCCCTCCGGATCGGCCGCGAACCTCTCGCGGCAATGCTCCGAGCAGAAATGGTAGCTCCGGCCGCCGTGCTCGTGCGTCGGCTTGTCCGCCCCCGCGTCCACGGTCATGCCGCAGACCGGGTCGCGGATCACCTCGGCGGTGGCGGCGTCAGCGCTTTTTTCGCGCTCGTGCGCAGACATCGACATCTCCCTCTCAGTCGCTCGCCCGGGCCCCGTGCATGGGCCCGTCTTTGTCCTTGCGCATATATGGACCTTCCATTAACTGGAAGGTCAAGGGGCCGAAGTGCCGAGGGGCCGAAGTGCACAGCCACGCCCGCCCGGGGCAGCGCCGGGCGCCGCGCGCGAGTATCACGGCGCGCGTGAACATGGAGCCGCGCATGAACATCAAGAACGTCGCCCAGGCCAGCCGCCTGCCGGCCAAGACCATCCGCTATTACGAGGACATCGGCCTGATCGCGCCCGCGCGCGGGCCGAACGGCTATCGCCGCTTCTCGCAAAGCGACCTGCACAAGCTCGCCTTCATCGGCCGCGCCCGCAACCTCGGCTTCACCATCGAGGACTGCCGCGCCCTGCTCTCGCTCTACGAGGACCGGGGCCGCGCCAGCGCCGACGTCAAGCGCATCGCCACCGGGCATCTCGGCCAGATCGAGCGCAAGATCGCCGAGCTGGAATCGATCCGGCGCACGCTCACCGACCTTGCGGAATCCTGCCACGGCGACGCGCGCCCGGACTGCCCGATCCTCGATGACCTGGCGGGGAGTGCCGTGTCGTGACCGCCGCGCTCGCGCCCTTCGTGCCGCGCACCCACATCGCCTATTTCACCATGGAGATGGCGATCCGGCCCGAGATGCACAGCTATGCCGGCGGGCTGGGCGTGCTGGCGGGCGACACCGCGCGCTCCTGCGCCGATCTCGAGCTGCCCGTGGTGTTCGTCACGCTGGTCAGCCGGTCGGGCTATTTCCTGCAAGGCATCGACGAGGACGGCTGGCAGTTCGAGGACGAGGACCTGTGGGACCCCGCCGACTGGTGCACGCCGCTCAACGCCATGATCGGGGTGCCGATCGAGGGCCGCACGGTGTGGGTGCGGCCCTGGCTCTACCTGCACGCCTGCCCGCACGGGCACGAGATCCCGATCCTCCTGCTCGACACCGACCTCGAGCAGAACGCGGACGACGACCGCCGCCTGACCGACCAGCTCTATGGCAACGACGACGCCTACCGGCTGAAGCAGGAGATCGTGCTGGGCATCGGCGGCATCCGGCTTCTGCACGCGCTGGGCTTCGAGCTGCACACCTACCATCTCAACGAGGGGCACGCGGCGCTGCTCACGCTCGAGCTTCTGAACCGCAGGCGCATCGCGCCCGACGCGCGCATCCCCGACGAGCCGGCCTACGACATCGCCGAGGTGCGCGAGCGCTGCGTCTTCACCACGCATACCCCGGTCGAGGCCGGGCAGGACCGCTTCGCCTACGACCTGGTCCAGCGCTGCCTGCCCGATTTCGTCGAGCTCGACACGCTCAAGAGCCTCGCCGGCGCCGACCGGCTCAACATGACGCGGCTCGCCTTCAACCTCTCGGGCTACATCAACGGCGTGGCGCGGCGCCACGCCCAGACCACCCGGACCATGTTCCCCGGCTACCGCATCCACGCCATCACCAACGGCGTCCATGTCGGCACCTGGGCGCACGCGGCCTTCGCCCGCCTGTTCGACGCGCAGCTGCCGCAATGGCAGCACGAGCCGGAGATCCTGGTGCGCGCGCTGCAGCTGGCCAACGAGGACATCTGGGCCTGCCACCAGGCGGCCAAGGCGGACCTGATCGCCGAGGTGCGCAGGCGCAGCGGCGTCGACCTCGACCCCGCGCTTCCCGTCATCGTCTTCGCCCGGCGCATGACCGGCTACAAGCGGCCCACCCTGATCTTCAGCGACCCCGACCGGCTGGCCGCCATCGCGGCGCGACACCCGTTCCAGCTGGTCATGGCGGGCAAGGCGCATCCGCGCGACGGCGCGGGCAAGGACGCGATCCGCCAAATCCACCAGCTCTCGCGGCAGCTGGCCGGGAAGGTGCCCTGCACCTTCCTGCCGGGCTTTGACATGGCGCTCGCCGGGGTCCTGGCCTCAGGCGCGGATGTGTGGCTGAACACGCCGCTGCCGCCGATGGAGGCCTCGGGCACCAGCGGCATGAAGGCGGCGCTGAACGGTGTCCTGAACCTCAGCGTGCTGGACGGCTGGTGGCTCGAGGCCTGCATCGACGGCGTCAACGGCTGGGCGATCGGCGCGGACGGCGACGGCGGCACGGACGGGCACCACGCCGAGGCCCTCTATGCCAGGCTCGAGGGCACCGTGCTACCGCTCTATAACGGCGACCCCGAGCACTGGCGCTGGATGATGAAGCAGGCGATCGGCTCCATCGCCTACTATTTCAACAGCCAGCGCATGATGCGCCGCTATGCCAGCGAGGCGTATCTGCGCTGAGAGGGGCCGCCGGCCGCGCCCTTCATTTCCGGCCCAGCGCGGGAGAATTCGGGGGAAAGCGGCTGGCCGTCAGGCCCCTAGTGGGTGACGCTCCCATCGGCCCGGCGCAGCGTGCCGCCGTCGGTGCTGACGCCGACGGCGCTGGCGGTCGCCTGCGGCACGTGGCCGGTGATGTCGGCGGCCCGCAGCGACAAGTTCTTCACCACCGCCGCCGAGCTGCCCACCGGCCCGTAGGGCGTGCCGTTGACCAGCACGTAAAGCGCGCCCGCGTTGCCCGCGCGCAGCACCGGGGCGGTGACGCGGCTCGGCACCACGTACTGGCCGCCGGCCGGCAGGGTGCCCTCGAAGATCACCGCGTTGCCGTCGCGCACGCGGATCCAGGCGGCGTCGGTGGCGCGCAGCACCACCTTGGGCGGCGCCGCCTTGAGTGCGGCGGCGATCACCGGATCGGCCACCGCGGCCTCCTGGGGCGACAGCGAGATCCGCATGCCGCCGTTCGGGCCGTCCGGGGTGCGGAAGCCGGGGCCGGAGGTCTGCTGCGCGACGCCGCCGTCGGGCGTCTCGGCCGCCGCGGCCTGCGCCGGCGCGAACAGCCCCGAGGTGTCGGGGTTGATCGCCGAGATCGGCCCGTCGCGCGAGGGCAGCGTCGGCGGCGGCATCTCGCCCGGGGCGGACACCAGCAACGCGCCATCGCGCTCGTAGGCCGAGGGATCGGGGGCCGAGGCCAGGGCGGTCTCGACTGCGGGCGGCGAGATCAGCGGCGCCTCGGAGATGATCTCGGGCGCCTGCGGCAGCGGCGCGACGCCGACCCGCTGGATGTCCTGCAAGAGGGCATAGCCGCCATAGCCGAGCCCGCCGATCAGCAGCAAGAGCGCCAGCACCGAGGTCAGGGCGCCGAGGCTGACGCGCGCGCCCAGCCGCGCCGGCGCCGGGCGCACGGCGAAGCGCGAGCCGGTCAGGTCGGTGCCGAAGCCCGCGCCGGGCATGGGCCGCGCGCCCTTCTCGGGGCGCGGCGCGGCGGGACCGAGCCCGGCGGTCGGCGAGCGATAGCCCGACTCGGCGCAGAAGCGCCGGTAGGCCTCGTCCGAATCCATGCCCAGATAGCGCGCATAGGAGCGCACATAGCCGGGCACCACGCTCACATTGGGAAAGCCGTCGAGGTCGGCGTCCTCGATGGCGCGCAACTGGTTGGCCTTGATGCGAAGCTCGTATTCCGCATCGAGCAGCGACTTGCCGAGCGACGCCCGGCAGCCACGCATCTCGTCGCCGAGCGTGACCGGATAGTCGTCATACCCCCGCAATTTCATAGGGGCTGCTCCTGCTCCTGCCGTGGACCCCTCAACCCGCGCGCATCTGCCGTGCCCGTTCGGATGACGGGAGTATTACAGACCGGGTGCCGAAATTCAATCGCATCTGTCCCCCTCAGGCGCGGTTTTTGCCCATTACGCTCCGTTTAAGACCGAATTCTGACCAAAGCGTATCCAAGGCCTCGACAACGCGCTGCATCATCTGCACGTCGTGCACCGGCGAGGGGGTCAGGCGCAGGCGCTCGGTGCCGCGCGGCACCGTGGGGAAGTTGATCGGCTGCACGTAGATGTCCCACTCGGCCAAGAGCCGGTCCGACAGCGCCTTGCAGACCACCGGGTCGCCCACATGCACCGGCACGATGTGGCTGGGGTTCTCGATCACCGGCAGCCCCGCCTCGGCCAGCGCCGCCTTCAGCGCCCGGGCGCGGTCGTGGTGGCGCTGGCGCAGCATGCGGTCAGCCTTGAGCGCGCGCACGCTGGTCAGCGCGCCCGCGGCGACAGCGGGCGAGATCGACGTGGTGAAGATGAAGCCCGGCGCGAACGAGCGCACGGCGTCGACCAGCGCCGCCGATCCGGCGACATAGCCGCCCTGCACGCCGAACGCCTTGGCCAGCGTGCCGTTGAAGATGTCGATGCGCTGCGCCAGCCCCTGCGCCTCGGCCAGGCCGCCGCCGCGCGCGCCGTACATGCCCACGGCGTGGACCTCGTCGAGATAGGTCAGCGCGCCGTATTTCTCGGCCAGGTCGCAGACCGCGGCGATCGGGCCGAAATCGCCGTCCATCGAGTAGACCGACTCGAAGGCGATCAGCTTCGGCGCCGCGGCCGGCACCGAGGCCAGCAGCTCCTCGAGATGAGCGACGTCGTTGTGGCGCCAGATCTGCTTCTCGCAGCTGCCGTGGCGCACGCCCTCGATCATCGAGGCGTGGTTCAGCGCGTCCGAGAAGATGGTCAGCCCCGGCAGGAGCCGCGGCAGCGTGGCCAGCGTCGCCTCGTTGGCGTTGTAGGCCGAGGTGAACAGCAGCGCCGCGGGCTTGCCGTGCAGGTCGGCCAGCTCCTCCTCCAACTCGACATGGAAATGGGTGGTGCCCGAGATGTTGCGCGTGCCGCCCGAGCCCGCCCCCGCGGTGTCGACCGCGCGCTTCATGGCGTCGAGCACGGCCGGGTTCTGGCCCATGCCCATGTAGTCGTTCGAGCACCACACGGTGATGCGCCGCTGGCTGCCGTCGGCCTCTTTGAGCAGCGCATAGGGAAAGGCACCGCGCAGCCTCAGGATGTTCATGAAGACGCGGTAGCGGCCCTCCCCGCGCAGTCCGTCGAGGGCCTGGGTGAATTGCTCGTCGTATGTCATGGCTCTGTCCCGCCCGGCGCTCTTGTCTCGGCACGGCGCCCTGCCGTGGCCGCGCGGCCCGCTGTTTCCCCTTTGGCGTCAGGTCCCTTTGGCGTCAGGTGCCTTTGGCGTCAGGTCGCTTTGGCGCCACCGGCCAGCGGCGGGCCGACTCGGCACCGCTGCTTATAAGGCGATCGCCGCCGCTTGTTGAGTGCGGAAAACGGTCGCGCCTGCTACCCATCGCCGCGCCACGCGCACCGGCGCGGCGGGGCAGCAGCCGGCCCTCGCGCCGGTCCGCGCACCGGCCGCCGCGGGCTGCATCAGGGCCGCTGCCGGCAAATCCGCGCACCGGGGCCGGGCCTCGCCCTAGTAGACGTAGCGCAGCGCCTCGCTCCAGTAGCCCTCGAGCGAGCGCAGGTCCCGGTTCATGCCCTCCAGCCCCTCGGGGCGCAGGCGCGCGCTCGCGGCCAGCTCGCCGGCGTGACGGCGCAGCAGCCCGGCCACGATGCCGTGGATCTCGAGCCCGCGCTCGGTCAGCCGCACGCGCACCGCGCGCCGGTCGACCTCCGAGCGCTGGTGGTCGATATAGCCGGCCTCGACCAGCTTCTTGAGGTTGTAGGAGACGTTGGAGCCCTGGTAGTAGCCGCGGTTCTTCAGCTCGCCCGCCGTCACCACCCTGGGGCCGATGTTGAACACCAGCAGCGCCTGCACGGCGTTGACCTCGATCTCGCCCAGCCGCTCCAGCTCGTGCTTGATGACGTCGAGCAGCAGCCGGTGCAGCCGCTCGATCAGCGCCAGCGTCTCGAGATAGCCCGGCACGATGCCGTCGGCAGCCCCCTCGCAGTCGGCAGCTCCCTCGCCGTCGGCAACCCCCTCGCCGTTGGCCCCACGGCTTTCGGCCCCACGGCCATCAGCCCCGGCGAGGCCCGCGCTGTCGCTCTTTCCGCTCATCGGCCTCCCCGGGGCTCCGCGCCGGGGCTGCCCGGCCAATTCGCGGCCAGACTGGGCAGAAAAAGCAAAGACGCCGTTAACGACGTCGAAGCGCTCAAAGCTCGCCGCGCAACAGCCTGATGACGCCCGAGAAATCGCGGTCGCTCTGGCCCACCATCTCCATCAGCGTATAGATCTGGGCGGCGTGCGCGCCCAAGGGCGTGTGCGCCCCGGCCGCCTGTGCCGCCTGCATGGCGATGCGCAGGTCCTTGAGCATCAGCGCGGCCGAGAACCCGGGCTGGTAGTCGCGGTTGGCCGGCGAGGCCGGCACCGGCCCCGGCGCCGGGCAATAGTCGTTCAGCGACCAGCAGCGCGCCGTCGCGGTCGAGGAGATCTCGTAGAGCTTCTGCGCCTCCAGCCCCAGCTTCTCGGCCAGGTTGAAGCCCTCCGAGACCGCGATCATCTGGATCGCCAGCATCATGTTGTTGCAGATCTTGGCCGCCGCCCCCGCGCCCGAGGGCCCGGCGTGGAAGATGTTCCTGCCCATCGCCTCGAGGATCGGCCTGGCCGCGGCGAAGGCCGCGTCGCTGCCGCCCACCATGAAGGTCAGCGTGCCCGCCTGCGCGCCGCCCACGCCGCCCGACATCGGCGAGTCGACCATCAGCTGCCCGCGCGCCTCGGCCTCCGAGCCGACCGTGCGCGCCGTGTCCACGTCCACGGTCGAGCAGTCGATGAACAGCGTGCCCTTGCCGGCCGCCGCCAGGATGCCGTCCTCGCCCAGATAGACCCCGCGCACATGCGGCGCCGCGGGCAGCGCGGTGACCACGGCCTCGACGCCCCGGGCCAGCTCGGCGGCGCTGGCGGCGCGGCGGCCGCCGGCGCTCTCCAGCTCCTCGAGCGCCGGCGCCGAGAGATCGAAGCCCGTCACCTCGTGCCCGGCCTTGAGCAGGTTGCGCGTCATCGGCAAGCCCATGTTGCCG
>NZ_JBZSYN010000018.1:0-49334 GCF_058622915.1 Thermohalobaculum sp.
GCCCGGCGAGGCCGAGGCCGGCGAGCGTGCGGGGGGGCGCAGGGGCGGGCGCGGGGGCGGGCGTGGGGGCGGGCGTGGGGGCGCGCGGCGCGGTCATCGCGCGGTCCTAGCGGCTGGCGGTGGTGACCGCGGAGGCGCCGTCGGGCGTGTCCGCGGGCCGCGGCCACAGCCCCAGGAGCGGGGCGATGCGCTTGATCGCATCCGCGGTGACCGGCACCGCGGTGCGGCTGGCCTCGCGCGAGATGAACTTGCCGGAGTGGTCCGTCGGCTCGTCGAGCGAGATCACCAGCACGTATTTCGGATCGGAGGTCGGGAACACCGAGGCGAAGGTGGAGATCACCTTGTCGTTGTAGTAGCCGCCGGTCGGGCGGACCTTGTCGGCGGTGCCGGTCTTGCCGCCGACATCGTAGCCGGCGACGTCTGTGCGCCGCCCGGTGCCGCGGGTCACCACCTGGCGGATGATCTGCATCACCTCGCGCGAGGTCTGGGCCGAGAAGATCTGTTTGCCCGGGGGGTGCCCGCCCTTGACCAAAGTCGGCTTCACCTGTCGCCCGCCATCGGCGATGGTGGCGTAGGCGGCGGCCAGATGCACCGGGGAGACGGCCAGGCCGTGTCCGAAGGCGATGGTCATCGTCGAGAGGTCCGTCCACTTGGGCGGCAGCAGCGGCGCCGCGCGCCGGGCCTCGGCCAGCTCCAGCGGGAGCGGGTCGAACATGCCCAGGCGCTTGAGATAATCCTTGAAGCGAGGCGTGCCAACCCTGAGCGCGAGCCGCGCCGCGCCGACATTGGAGGAGTGCACGACCACGTCGGTGAGCGTCATCTTGGGCGGCATGTGGTGAATGTCGGTGATGCGGAAGTGCCCCCAGGGCAGCGGCTCGCCGGTCCGGATCATGGTGTCGGGCGTGGCCACGCCGGTCTGGAGCGCGATCGCGATGGTCAGCACCTTGAAGGTCGAGCCCAGCTCGTAGCGGCCCTGCACCGCGCGGTCGAAGCGCGGGCTGAGCTGGGCCGGCCCGGCGAAGGGCGCGGGCTCGGCGTTCGGGTCGAAATCGGGCAGCGAGACCAGGGCGAGGAGCTCGCCCGTGTGCACGTTCATCAGGACGCCGGCCCCGCCCTTGGCGGTGTAGCGCGTGACGCCGGCGGCGAGCACGTCGCGCAGCGCTGCCTGCACGCTCAGGTCGATCGAGAGCGCCAGCGGCTGGCCGACCCGCGCGGGGTCGCGCAGGCGCTTGTCGAAATAGCCCTCGACGCCGCCCGCGCCGACCAGCTCGGCATAGTGCACCCCCTCGGCGGCGGCGCGCACGCCGCCGACGATGTGCGAGACCACGCGCCCGGGCGGATAGATGCGCATCACGCGCGAGCCGAACTTGAGCCCCGGGTCGCCGAGGTCGAGCACCTGCTGGCGCTCGGCCGGGGTGATCGGGCGGCGCACCCACACGAAGTTGGCGTCGCGGCTGAGCAGCGCCTGCAGCCCCTGCTCGCTCATGTCGGGGAAGATCGCCGCGAGCCCCTTCGCCACCCGGGCGGGGTCCTTGATGTCGTGCGGATGGGCATAGAGCGAGAAGGCCGGCAGGTTGGCGGCGATCAGGCGTCCGTTGCGGTCGGTGATCTCGCCGCGCACGGGAATCTCGACGCTGCTGTGGGTGAGGCTCGGCTCGGCCGGGTCGTCGAGCGCGATCACCCCCATGCGCACCGCCACCGCGGCATAGCACAGGAACACCGACAGCATGACGACGACGAGCCGCCAGTCGTCGCGCGGACGCGTCGCCGCGCGGACCCGGCCCGGCGCGAGGGCGCGGGACGGGGCCGCGGCGTCGCTCACTGGGGCCTCCAGCCCGCGGGACGCTGCGCCGGCGGCGCGGGGGCGACGGCTGCCTGCGCAAGCTCGGAGAGCACCAGCGGCGGCTCGGGGCCTGCCTGGGCCAGCGGCCCGGCGGGCGCGGGCGCGCCGGCCGCGGGCGCTGCGGGTGGCGGCGGTGCCGGTGGCGGCGGCGGCGGATAGGGAATCGCGGCGAGGTCGCCGAAATGATCCGGGGTCATCGGCACCAGGTCGAGCCGGTCATTGTTCATGGCGACCAGGCGCTCCAGCCGGTCCGGGGCGTTGAGATAGGCCCACTCGACGCGCAGCACCTCCACCGCGTCGCGCTCGTCGGCGATCTGGCCGCGCAGGTGATCGACCCGGGCGAGCGCCTTTTTGGTCTGGTAGTTCACGTTGTAGGTCCAGGCGGCCGCGACGACGACGGCGAGCATGGACAGGGCGAAGCCGAGCCGGCTCATGGCCGGTCCCCCAGGCCGAGCGCCGCGGCCACCGGCGCGCGCGGCAGGCCGAGACGGGCGGGCTCGATGGCGGCGGCCGGCGCCGCCGTGCGCACCGCGGCGCGCAGCCGGGCCGAGCGGGCGCGCGGGTTGCGCTCGAGCTCGGCCGCGCCCGGGGTGGCGCTGGCCGGGCGGACATAGCGCGGCGGCGGCGGCGCGGCGCGCCGGGGCGCGTGGCGCGAGCCCTGCCCCTCGCGGCCGCAGGCGATGCGCAGGTACCGCTTGACGATGCGGTCCTCGAGCGAGTGGAAGGTGACCACCACCAGCCGCCCCTCGGGCGCCAGCACGGCCTCGGCGGCGGCCAGCGCGGCAACGAGCTGGCCGAGCTCGTCGTTCACCGCGATGCGCAGTGCCTGGAAGGTGCGGGTCGCGGGGTGGACCTGGCCCGGTTTGGGGCGTGGGAGACAGTGGGAGACGATCCCGGCGAGCTCGGCGGTGGTGGTGATCGGCCCCCGCGCGCGGGCCGCGACCACGGTGCGGGCGATACGGCGCGCGGCACGCTCCTCGCCAAGCTGGAACAGGATGTCGGCGAGCTCGCGCTCGCCGGCGCGGTTGACGAGGTCGGCGGCCGAGGTGCCGGAGCGCGACATGCGCATGTCGAGCGGCCCCTCGTGCTGGAAGGAGAAGCCGCGGCCGGCCCGGTCGAGCTGCATCGAGGAGACGCCGAGGTCGAGCACGACGCCGTCGACCGGCCCGCGCGCATGGGCCTGGGCGATGCGGTCGAGCTCGGCGAAGACCCCCTCGACCAGAACCAGCCTGCCCGGATGGGCCTCGGCCAGCGCGCGGCCCGCCGCCACCGCGTCGGGGTCGCGGTCGATGCCGATCACCTGCGCGGCGCCGCGCTCGAGCAGGGCGCGGGCATAGCCCCCGGCGCCGAAGGTGGCGTCGACGAACACCCCGCCCCGGATCGGCTCGAGCGCCGCGAGCACCTCCGCCAGGAGGACCGGGACATGATGCGGCGCCTCCGCGTTCATGGCTGCGGCGTCCTCATCCGTGCAGCTTTCGCGGCCGGAACCGCTTGGCGACCTCGATGCTGCCGTCGCGGATGCCCGCCTCGAAGACGTCACGGCGGCCCGGCTGCCACAGCTGGAACTCCGACATGTGGCCGACGAAGCGCACCTCGTCGGAGACGCCGATCTGCTCGCGCAGGTCCCTGGACAGCACGATGCGGCCGGCCTCGTCCACCGGGATCTGGCGCGCGTTGGTGACGTAGCGCAACGCCATCGCCTCCTGCTCCTCCCAGCTGAGATCCTGCTCCTCGAGCTGGTCGACGAGCGCCTGGTAGCCGGTCTGAGAGAAGCCGGTATGGGCGTCGGGATGGTTCATCTGCGGCAGGATGAAGACATGGGTCGAGCCCAGCGCCTCGAGCACCTTGCGGAACTCGGCGGGGAGCGAGACGCGACCCTTCGCGTCCACCCTGTGCGTCGCGCTGCCGGTGAAGTACTTCAGCACGGTCCCACGCCACCCCCGTCACCTGCCCCGGCCCGGTCCCCGGCCGCACCTGGCGGCGGTCCGGGCCCCCGAACGTGAAAGGGCGGACCGGGCTCAATGCCTGACAGTCCGCCCTCTGTCCCTCAGTCCGGCTCGACCCTGCCTTTGGTCTGGTTGTCGTCCGCCGCCCTTGTCACGTCCGTGTGTGTGTCAGGGGCGCCCGCCGATGCCTGTATGAAACTGCCTCGATCTCGTTTTGCGTTCCGGCGGGCGCCTCGGAATCATGTATACACACCATTTTCTACCACTTCAAGGATTTTTTCTTCCACTTTATCCCACTTTATGGTTTACTCACTTTTGCCTGCAGTGCAACTCCCTCTCTGCAGGCTTGCGTACACAGCACAGGTTCCACGTCCCACGGAACCGATCGGCCGGGCGGGCTCGTCCCCCCGGCCGTCTTTTCCTTTGGGCGTGTCGAGAAGCGGCGGATGGCCTGTAAGCCGGGTTCTGTCCCCCGCGCCCCCGATTGCCCGGAGTGCGGGGGGATGGCCATTCATCTGGGACCGCGGTCGCCCGCGGCCTCGTGCGGTCCACCCGGACATCGGGCCGGAGGCGGCCCCGGGCCTGAGCCCTGATGTCCCTATCTGACCTTGCTCCCGGTGGGGCTTGCCGTGCCGCCCCCGTCGCCGGGGGCGCGGTGGGCTCTTACCCCACCGTTTCACCCTTGCCGGGGCAAGCCCCGGCGGACTGTTCTCTGTGGCGCTTTCCCTGGGGTTCGGGTCGCCCCTTCCCCCGCCGGGCGTTACCCGGCACCGTGCCTCCGTGGAGCCCGGACTTTCCTCGCGCCCGTTGGGACGCGCGGCCATCCGGCCATCCGCCGCCCCTCAGGTACGCGTGGCGGCCGCACCGGTCAAGAGCGGCAGGGCCAGCGCGCGGCGAGCCGCTCGAGATGCGCGACGCCGGCGGCGAAGGGCGCGGCGCCCGCGCGTGCCGGCCAGAAGCGGGCGAGATAGGCCTGCCACACCGCCAGCGTGGCCGCATCCCAGTTGCCACCTTCCGGCGCGCCATAGCCGAAGCGCCGCGCCGCCGCCTGGAAGCGGGCGGCTTCGTCCGGCCCGCCGTCCGGGTCTGCCTCCTGGCCTGCCTCCTGGCCTGCCACCTGGCCTGCCTCCGGGTCGAGCCACACGGCGAGGCCGCGGCGCGCCAGGCGGCGCCAGTCGAGCTTCTCGCCGGGGTCGCGCTTGCGCCCCGGCGCGACGCAGGCATGGCCGACCACGCGCTCGGGCGCGATGGCGCGGCGGGCGAGAATGTCCGCAAGCAGCGCCTCGAGCCCCGCGATCTGCGGCTCCGGATAGGGCGGGTAGCCGAGCTCGTGGCCGGGATTGACGATCTCGATGCCGATCGAGCGCGAGTTGACGTCCGTGACGCCGCCCCAGCGCGCCGCGCCGGCGTGCCAGGCGCGCATCTGCTCGTCCACCATCATCAGGACGCGCCCGTCGAGCGCGACCACGTAATGGCTGCTGACCTCGCTCGCGGGATCCGCCAGCCGCGCCAGGGCCGCGTCCATGTCCGCCATGCCGGTGTAGTGCAGCACCACCATGTCGGGCACCGCGCCGCGCCGGCGCGGGCCGAAATTCGGCGAGGGATAGCTCTCGGGCCTGTGCATGCGCGGATTCCGGACGTGACCTTATGGGAACATAGCGCGGCCCAGTGCCCCCGATGAAGCCCAGGTGAGAAACTTCGCGCTTAACCGGCGCGGAGGCGGGTGCTAAGAGAGCGGCGGGGCCGGCGGCAATTCCTCGCCGGACCTGCGGGGAGAGAGGGGATCAGCGCATGAGACGGACTTCAATGACGGTTGCGGCGCTTCTGGCACTGGGGGGCTGCGGCGTGGTCTACACCTCGCCAGTGGTGCATAACGGGCTGCCGTACGGAGCGTCCTACGGGACCGACTACCATGTCCGCGTGGTCAAGCTGACACAGGAAACCGCGGCCGCCGCCAACCTCGAGCCCTACGTGCCGCCGCGCCTGCCCCCGGCGTTCCGGCCCGATGCCGCGGTCAAGGCCGCGGAGCTGGGCCTGCATGTGCCGAAGTTGCCGCCCCTTCCCGGCAATACGGCGCAGCGCGTGGCGCGGCCCGAGATCCGGCACGGCGAGCTGCCGCCGGCGGCCCCGTCCGGCCCCTATCATATCGGGATCGGCGATGTGCTGACGCTGGCCATCCGCCAGACGGTGACGAGCGTCGATCAGCTGCCCGGCCTGATCCAGGCCCAGGCCAACCGTCAGGGCTATACCGTGCAAGACGACGGCGCCATCGCCATTCCCGACGCCGGGCGCGTGCACGTCGCCGGGCTGAGCATGCAGGATGCCGAGGCGGCCGTGTTCCAGGCCCTCGTCGCGGCGAACATCGAGCCGGCCTTCTCGCTCGAAATCTCGGAATTCAAGTCACAGCAGGTCTCCGTCGGCGGCCTCGTCAACAAGCCGACGGTGGAGCCGATCACGCTCAAGCCGCTGCATCTGGACGAGGCGATCGAACTGGCCGGGGGACTCGCGACGCCGAACCCGGACACCAGCACCATCCAGATCTTCCGCAACGGCAAGATCTACGAGTTCCCCGTCGACCGCTACACGAGCGATCCCAAGGCGCGCAACATCCGGCTGGTCGATGGCGACAGCGTCTTCGTCGGCAACCCCTATCGCGAGACCGAGGCGCAGCGCTATTTCGATGAGCAGATCAAGCTGCGCGAGGAGACCACCCGCTCGACCGACTATGCCATCTCGATCGAGCAGCTCAAGGAGGCGCGCCAGGCGAACGATCTGCAGCGCCTGAGCGACGAGCGTTTGGCCTTCAAGGACCGGGTCGAGCTCGGCGCCGTCGACCGTCCCTATGCCTACCGGGCCGGCGAGGTCGCCGAGCCGGGCCGCTTCGCCCTGCCCTTCGAGCGCACCGCCAACCTCGCCGACGTGCTGTTCGACAAGGGCGGCATCAAGATCCAGACGGGTGACTACGGCCAGATCTACGTGCTGCGCAGGGCGACGGCGCCCGGGAAGTTCGGCGGCGTCACCGCCTATCACCTCAACGCCGGCAACGCCGTGAATCTGGCGGTCGCGACACAGTTCCAGATTCACCCGAACGACGTGGTGTTCGTCAGCGAGCAGCCGATCACCAGCTGGAACCGGATCCTCAGCCAGATCGTGCCGCAGATCTTCTTCCAGGCCACCACGCTGAGCGGGGCCTGACGCGCGGACCGCGTGACCGGAGCGCCGCCCGCCCGGGGCGACGCTCCGCCCCGGGCCGTCCCACCTGGGCGGCCCGACCTGGGCGGCCCGACCTGGGCGGTCCGACCCGGGCGGTCCGACCCGGGCGGCCCAAGCTCGGCGCGGTGCGCCCGTCGCACCGGCGCGACGGCCTCAGCTGTCGCCGAGCTCGCTGCCCGGCTCGGTCGCGAGGAAGGTCACGTCGCCATCGACGATCCGCGCGGCCGTCAGGCGACCCGAGAAATAGGCACCGGTATCGAGCGAGATGCGCCCGCGCTCGGCGCTCGGCTGGTCGACCACGATATGGCCGTGCACGACCCAGATGCCGTCCTGGCGGTCCGTCGCGAGGAAGCGCTCGGAGCCCCACAGCAGGGTCTGCGTCTCCTGCTCCCCGGCGGGGGCCGCCGGATCGGCGCCGGCATGGGTGAAGAGAACGTTTCCGACCCGGTGGCTGAGCCGGAGCGCCCGGAGAAAGTCGAGATGCGGACCCAGCGCCCGGCTCAGCTCCGCACGCACCCGCAGCGCCTCGAGCGAGTCGCGCAGGCCCGGCGAAGCGGCGACGCCGTAGCTCACGAGCGTCTGCAGGCCGCCGAAGCGCAGCCAGCGCTCTCCCGCAGCGGGATCGTCGAGGAAGCGAAGCAGCATCTGCTCGTGGTTGCCCATGAGAAACACCGGCTCGGCGTCGCGCCGCGCCGCGAAATCGACGAGAAGATCAAGCGTCTGCCGCACCCCTTCGCCGCGATCGATGTAGTCGCCGAGAAAGACAATCCGCGGCGCCCCCGCCGACGGGCCGGCGTCGCTGCGGATCTGCTCGAGCAGCTGTTCGAGCAGGTCGTAGCGACCGTGGATATCGCCGACCGCGTAGACGACGTCACCGCCGGTCTCGACCGGCGCCGTGAACGGCTCGGGCGCAGGACCTCCCCGGAGCCGGCGAATGAAGTTCAGCACGTCTCGCTCCCGCAGCTGGTCACTCGCGCCCTGTCCCTTCTTGACGGGGCGCCTGCCTGGCACAGTCCCGCGCCTGCCGTCGCGCCGGCCACCGCACGGCACCTCGGATATTCATCTCGTCCTTGGAACGCAAGGTGCGACCGCGCCCCGGTGGCCACGGCCGCGATTCCCCCGCCGGCATTCCCCGCCCTGGCCGCGCTTTCCCGCCCGGGGCGAATCTTTTCGAATCGCCGCACTTGAAGAAATGCGCGAATCGCGCTGGCCGGCCGGACGGATCGCGTCTCGCAGAGGCCGACGGCCGGGAGCCACGGCCGCGCCGGGCAGACCGCGCCCCCGCGACGCAGCCCCGCAACGCAGCCCCGCGAGTGACGGCCGGACACCGGCGCCCGCAGGGCGTTGCCCGCCCTGGGCGCTGGCTCTTTCAGCACCGAGCGGGGCCTCCCGACCGAAGAAAGTGAAACGAAAAATTAACCAATGTCGGCAGACATTTGTATCGAAAATGTTAACTTTCCTATTCATAAAGCGGCGGCAAACTCGCTGCGTCTCCTTTGCCCGCCCGGGCACCGCAAAGGTGGGCAGGGCGCGGCCACCCACAGGGGCACCCACGGGGGCACCCACGGCGGCACACAGGGGGGCGCACAGGGGGGCGCCCGGCACGTCCGGACCGGCCGCCTCAGGTCGCAGTGTCGCAGTATTTTGAAATTGCTAAGACTTGGATCAATTCTATGATAGGTTGCGTAAATATAAAACAATCGGGCAGTGATGGTCGTCTGGCCCACATCGCACAGGGCGTTGTGGGGCGTAGCGAAGTGGGAGAACGGCGCGTCACGCATGCGATTCTCTAGTACGATGGGAAGCTGTTCGCTTTCATGGGACCGATGCGTTTGCCGACCCCGGGGTTTGTCGCGTTGCCGAGTAGTGGGACGATAGAAAAATGAACAAGCGGCTCCATCGACTTGATGTCGATTTCGTGATCGGTCCCAGCGCCCAGCCGGGTATCCTGGAAGTGAGCCCGCCAGGATCCAGGGCCTTCGCCGCAGCGAAACGCGTGTTCGACATTCTGGTCTCGATTGCGGCGCTGCCCGTGGTTGCCGTCGCGGCCCTCGCCCTTCTCATCGCGAACCCGATCTGGAACCCCGGCAGCCTGTTCTTCGTGCAGACGCGCATGGGGTTCGGCTGTCGTGCGTTCCGCGCCATCAAGTTCCGCACGATGCGGCCGATCGGGCGCATCTCGCGCGGGCCGGACGACCCGCTCGAGGCTGACCGGATCACCCCCCTGGGCCAGTTCCTGCGGCGCAGCCGGATCGACGAGTTGCCGCAATTCCTCAACGTCCTGGCCGGCCACATGAGCGTGGTCGGGCCGCGTCCCGATTACTGGGAACATGCCATCCATTACGTCGACACGATCCCCGGCTACCGCCAGCGCCACCGCGTGCTGCCCGGCATTACCGGACTCGCGCAGGTCGACGGCGGCTATGCCGAGGGCGTCGACGCGACGAGCGCCAAGACCCGGCTGGATCTCGAATACATCTCCGCGACTGGCCTGCGCATGGAGAGCTACGTGCTGTGGCGCACGATCCACGTGGTCTGCACGGGGTTCGGCGCGCGCTGACGGCTCGCCGGCGGCGCGCGCGCCGCCCAGCATCCCATCGGCGACAGGATTTCCGCGTGCCGGAAAGGTCCACGTCAATCCGCCACGGGTTCTCCCGTTTCGAATTTCACGGACGGCGAACGCCTGCCCTGCCGACCCGGGGCCCGGCCGCGGTGCATGGGTCTGCCGAAGCGGTCCGGCGGATCGTTGCGTGAATCGCCGCCCCGCCCCCTGGCGCCGCCACTGGCTCGCGCGGCCGCGCCGACGCCGGACCTGCCTGCTAGGCCGGGCGCGCCTGGGCCCGGATCGGCCGGGGCCACGGGCCGGCCTCAGGGGCCCGCCTCAGGGGCCGGGCGCGACCGGCACGTTGTCGATGAGACGGGCGCGCCCGATCCGGGCGGCGGCGAACAGGCGGGCCGGGCGGGCCGGGTCGTAGCGCTCGACCGCGGCGAGCGTCTCGGCCGCGCGGCACTCGACATAGTCGACCGAAGCGAAGCCGGCCGCCAGCAGGGCCTCGACGGCGGCGGCCGCCTCCCGGCCCGCCGCGGCGCCGCCCGCGATGCGCCCGGCGGCGGCGAACAGCACCTTGTTCAGCGCCCCCGCCGCGGCGCGCTCGGCCGGCCCCAGATAGCGGTTGCGCGAGGACATGGCGAGCCCGTCGGCCTCGCGCACGATCGGCGCGCCGACGATCTCGGTGGCGATGTCGAGGTCGCGGCCCAGCCGGCGGATCACCACCAGCTGCTGCCAGTCCTTCTCGCCGAACACCGCCACATCGGCCTGCGCCTGGTTGAGCAGCTTGGTCACCACCAGCGCCACGCCCTCGAAATGGCCCGGGCGCAGCGGGCCACACAGGACCTCGGTGAGCCGCTCGACCTGCACCTTCGTGGCGAAGCCGTCGGGATACATCTCCCCGACGGTGGGGGCAAACAGCAGGCCGCAGCCGGCGCCTGCGAGCATCTGCGCATCGTGCGACTCCTCGCGCGGATAGGCGGCGAGGTCCTCGTTCGGGCCGAACTGGGTGGGGTTGACGAACAGGCTGGCGACCGCCCGGTCCGCTCGGGCCAAACCGATGCGCACGAGCTCGAGATGCCCCTCGTGCAGGGCCCCCATGGTCGGCACCAGGGCGACCCGCTCGCCGGCGCCGCGCCAGTCGCGGACGCGGGCGCGCAGCTCGGCAACGGTGCGGACGGTCTCCATGCTGGCGATCCTGTCTGGCGCGGGCGACCCGGCCTTCCTACACGGCTGAGCCGCGGCGGGAAAGCCGCCCCGTCACAGCCAGCCGGCCGCCTCGCGCGCGACCAGCGCCTCGATCAGGTCGATATGGGCCTCGTCGTCGTTGAGGCACGGGATGTAGGTGAAGGCCTCGCCGCCGGCGTCGAGGAAGCTCTCGCGGATCTGCTCGCGGATCTCCTCCAGCGTCTCGACGCAATCGGACGAGAAGGCCGGGGCCATCACCGCGATGCGCTTGCGGCCGGCCCGGGCCAGGCGCGCCACCTCCTCGACCGTGTAGGGCTTGAGCCACTCCTCCGGGCCGAAGCGGGACTGGAAGGTCACCACCAGCTCGTCCTCGCCCATGCCCAGACGCTCGCGCAGCAGCCGCGAGGTCTTGCGGCACTGGCAGTGGTAGGGGTCGCCCTCGGCGAGATAGCGCTCGGGCAGGCCGTGATAGGAGGTCACCAGGACGTCCGGCCGCTGGTCTAGTCCCTTATAGGCACGCTCGACCGAGGCGGCGAGCGCCTCGATGTAGAGCGGGTGATCGTAATAGGCCGGGACGGTGCGGATCGCGGGCTGCCACTTCAGGCGCATCAGCGTGCGGAAGGCGTGATCGTTGGCCGTCGCGGTGGTCGCGGCGGCGTATTGCGGATAGAGCGGCAGGAACAGGATCCGCTCGCAGCCCTGGCGCTGCAGTCGCCGGATGGCCGCATCGGTCGAGGGATTGCCGTAGCGCATGCAGAAATCGACCACCACGCGCGCGCCGTGCTTGGCCTTGAGCCGCTGGCGCAGCCTGCTCGCCTGGCTGCGCGTGATGGTGAGCAGCGGGCTTTCGTCCTCGGCCTCGTTCCAGATGCTGCGATAGGCCGCGCCCGAGGAGAACGGGCGCTTGGTCAGCACCATGAGCTGCAGGATCGGCTGCCACAGCCAGGGCGCATAGTCGATCACCCGCCGGTCCGACAGGAACTCGCCGAGATAGCGGCGCATCGACCAGTAGTCGGTGCCGTCGGGCGTGCCGAGATTGGAGATCAGCACGCCCACCTTCGCGGGCGCGATCGCGGGATGATCGGCCGGCGCGTGCGCCAGCCTGCCCCGGCCCGGCCGGTCCATTCCGGTGCGGTCCAGCATGGTGGGTCCCCCTCCTGTCGCCGTCGGGGCAGATATCGCCGGGCGCCCGGTTTTCAATGGGCCGGCGTCATTTGCCCGCCTTGACCCCGGTGCCGATCTCGCGGGTGCCCAGCGCATCGGCGAGCCGGGCCGTGGCCGAGCCCGGGCGCAGCGGCTTGGGCTGGTCCGGGCCCGGGGCCCAGCCGGTCAGGAACACGATCTCGAAGGTGGCCCGGACGCGCCCCTCGGGCGTGCCGTAATGCTCGGCGTAGATCTCGCAGGCGCGCATCAGCGTGGCGCGGCGCATCGGCTGGCGGCGGCGCTCATTGAGGACGTTGGTCTCGCCCATGGCGCGCAGCTCGCGCATCAGGTGGAGCGGCGTCGCGTAAGAGACCGCCAGCTTTTCCGAGTCGGCCACCGGCATGGCATAGCCGGCGCGCTGCAAAAGCCCGCCCAGATCGCGGATCTCGGCCATCGGCGCCACGCGCGGGCTGAGCCCGCCCTCGACCTCGGCCTCGGCCTCGGCGAGGCTGGCGCGCAGCTCGAAAAGCGTCTGGCCGCCGAACAGCGCCGCCAGCATCAGCCCGTCGGGCTTGAGCGCCAGGCGCATCTGCACGAGCTGGCCCACCGGGTCGTTCATGGCGTGCAGCACAAGCGTCGAGACGACGAGGTCGTGCGCGCCTGCCTCGAGCGGCAGCACCTCGCTGGCCAGCACCTCGGCCCCCGCCGCGCGGGCCATCGCCGGCGAGGGGTCGAGCTGGACCAGCGCGGCCGCCTCGCGGCCGAGCGCCGCGGCCACGGCGCCCGCCCCGGTGCCGATCAGGGCGACGCGGGTGAAGTCGCGCCTGACTTCGCCCAGCCGCTCGGCGATCAGCGCCGCGACCTCGCGGTGCAGGAAATCGGCGCCGCCGGCGAAGCCGAGCCGCATGGCGCGGTCGCGCCGCCGGCCGAGCGCGGCAAAGTCGAAAAGGGTCGGGCGCTGTTCATGCATTCTTTACGCCTCTTGCCCCCGCATATAACGACCGTTGCCGCAATGCACGAGGGGGCGCGGCCAGAATGGCACTGACAACCCCGCCGATCCGGGGCCTGTGGCCCCAGGGGCGCGCGCTCATGGGCGCGCTGACCGACGCCTTGTACCCGCCGGCCTGCCCGGCCTGCCAGGGCGAGACCGCGTCTGCGGTGAGCCTGTGTGCCGAGTGCTGGTCGGACGTGGCCTTCCTGTCGGGGCGCGGCTGCTCGGCCTGCGGACGCGACCTGGCCGGCCTCGCCGAGGCGGAGCCGGGCTTTCTGTGCGACCCCTGCCGGGGGCACCCGCCGGCCTGGGACCGGGGCGCGGCCGTGTTCGCCTATGAGGGGGCGGGGCGGCGGCTGGTGCTGGCGCTCAAGCACGGCGACCGGCTCGACACGCTGCCGATGCTGGGCGGCTGGATGGCGCGTGCGGCGCGGGGGCTCGTCGCCGAGGCCGACCTGGTGGTGCCGGTGCCGATGCACTGGACGCGGCGGCTCCGGCGCCGATTCAACCAGTCCGAGGAGCTGGCCCGCGCGCTCTGCCGCGCCGCCGGGCGGCCACGGATCCTCGCGCCGCGGCTGCTGCGGCGGCGCCGCCGCACCGCGAGCCAGGACGGGCGCGACCGCGCCGGGCGGGCCGAGAACGTCCGCGATGCAATCGCGCTTTCGCCCGGCGCGGCGGCGCGCCTCACGGGGCGCCGCGTGCTGCTGGTCGACGACGTGCTGACCACCGGCGCCACCTTCGGCGCCTGCGCCCAGGCCTGCCGCGAAGGGGGCGCGGCGGGGATTGACATCCTGGCGCTCGCCCTTGTCAGCTTCGACGAGGCGCCCTATCTGCGCAGCGCCGAGGGGGCCGGCATTTGAGCGCCGGCCGGGACAAGCCGCCGGAGCCAGCCGCCGGATGCACACGGTCGAGATCTACACCACGCCGATCTGCGGCTATTGCCGCATGGCCAGGCAGCTGCTCGGCCGCAAGGGCATCGACTTCACCGAGATCGACGTCTCGGCCGACCCTGCGCTGCGCGCCGAAATGGCCGCGCGTGCCGGGGGCCGCCGCACCGTGCCACAGATCTTCGTCGGACCGACCCATCTGGGCGGCTGCGACGAGCTCTATGCGCTGGAGCGCGCAGGCCGGCTCGACCCGCTCCTGAACGGGTGAGGCCATGGAACTACTGCGCGCCGCCCTGGTCCAGCTCAACGCCTCCGACGACCCACAGGCGAATCTCGTCGATACCGAGCGGCTGGTGCGAGAGGCCGCGGCGGGCGGCGCCGGGCTGGTCCTGACCCCGGAGATCACCAACATGGTCTCGGCCAGCCGCGCGATGCAGGAGGAGCGCCTGGCGCCCGAGGCCGAGGACATCACGCTGGCGCGTCTCACGGATGTGGCCGCCGAGCTGGGCGTATGGCTCTCGCTCGGCTCGCTGGCGCTCAGGACCGGCGACCCGGACGGGCGCTTCGCCAACCGCTCGTTCCTGATCGGCCCCGACGGCGCGATCCGCGCCCGCTACGACAAGATCCACATGTTCGATGTCGATCTGGGCGGCGAGGAGAGCTACCGCGAGTCGAACGGCTACCGGCCCGGCGCGCGCGCCGTGCCCGCCGACTCGCCCTGGGGACGGATCGGCCTGTCGGTCTGCTACGACATGCGGTTCCCCGCGCTCTACCGCGCCCTGGTCGAGGCCGGCGCGGTGATCCTCACCGTTCCCTCGGCCTTCACCGTGCCCACGGGCCGGGCGCACTGGGAGGTGCTCTTGCGCGCCCGCGCCATCGAGACCGGCTGCTTCGTGCTCGCCGCCGCGCAGTGGGGCCGCCACCGCGCCAGCCGGGGCCGCGCGCGCGAGACCTACGGGCACTCGCTCGCCGTCGACCCCTGGGGCCGGGTTCTGGCCGATGCCGGCGAGGGCACGGGCGTGACCCAGGTCACAATCGATCTCGACAGTGTTACCGAGATTCGGGCAAGGATCCCGAGCCTCGGAAACGCCCGGAACTTCTCCCCGCCCCAGTGAGTTCTACATTTCGGCCTAGGCCTCAAGGCCAAGCCGTCGCGCTGACGGCAGCAATTGAGGAGGAAAGCACGATGAAGACGACAGTCACCGTATTGGCCGCCGCCGCGCTGGCAGTCATGGCAGGCTTGCCCGCGCAGGCGAACAGCAGTGCAGTCTGCTCCGGCGTCGGCATTCAAGGGCGCGCCGCAGCGAAGAGCATCCCCTACACGCTGAAGCTGGTCTATGCCGCACCCAACGGACACTATCTGGGCGCGGTAAAGACCCAGATCAGCGGCAAGGGCGGCGAGATGGTCAACCTCACCTGCCCCGGGCCCTGGGTCCTGGCGAACCTGCCTGCGGGTCACTACAAGGTCACCGCGACCTTCGCTGGCAAGTCCGAGACCCGCAGCGTGACGGTCTCCGGCAAGGGACAGCGGCAGCAGGAGTTCATCTTCACGCCGTCGACGGCGTCCTGAGCCCATCGAGCGCGACCTTCGGCGGCGCTTATCCCGAGATGACGGCGCCCGGGTTGAGGATGCCGTTGGGGTCGAGCGCCGCCTTCACCGCGTGCATCGCGGCGAGCTTGGCCGGATCGCCATAGCGGGCCAGCTCGTCCGCCTTCATGCGCCCGATGCCGTGCTCGGCGCTGATCGAGCCGCCGAGGCCATCGACGAGGTCGTGCACCGAGCGCCGCACCCGTCCGCCGAGGGCGCGGCAGTCGATGGCCCGGCGCCCCTCGGGCGGGAACACGTTGTAGTGCAGGTTGCCGTCGCCGAGATGGCCGAAGCAGTTGATGCGCAGGGCCGGGTCGATCGCGGCGACCGCTTGGCCGGCCTCGGCGATGAAGCGCGGGATCGCGCTCAAGGGCAGCGAGATGTCGTGCGAGGCGATCGAGCCGACGCGCCGGTTGGCCTCGGGCAGGGCCTCGCGCAGCCACCACATTTGCGCCCGCTGGCCGTCGCTGGCCGCCACCGCGCCGTCGTTGGCAAGACCGGCCTCGACCACGGCGCCGAGCGCCGCCTCGACCCGATCGGGCAGGCCGCCGCCGGCCGGCCCCGCGGCCTCGATCAGCACGCGCCAGGCAGGTGAGCCGGCCAGCGGGTCGGGCTTCTCCGGATGGAACTCGGCCAGCCAGGCGATGCCCTGGCCGCTGATCAGCTCGAAGGCCGAGAGCGCGTCGTCGAGCCGCGCGCGCAGGTGCTCGAACAGCGTCAGCGCCGCCGCCGGAGAGGGCACCGCCAGCATCGCCGTCACCGTCTCGCGCGGCAGCGCGAACAGCTTGAGCGCCGCGGCGGTGATCACGCCCAGCGTGCCCTCCGAGCCGATCAGCAGGCTCTTCAGGTCATAGCCGGTGTTGTCCTTGCGCAAGGGCCTCAGGCCCGAAAGCACCGAGCCGTCGGCCAGCACCGCCTCGATGCCGAGGCAAAGCTCGCGCGCATTGCCATAGCGCAGCACCTGCACGCCCCCGGCATTGGTGGCGAGGTTGCCCCCGATCCGGCACGAGCCCTCGGCGGCGAGCGAGAGCGGGAAGAGCCGGCCCGCGCGCGCGGCCGCGGCCTGGAGGTCGGCCAGCACCACCCCGGCCTCGGCGACGATCGCACCGTCCTCGGGCAGGACGGCGCGGACCCGGTTCATGCGCTCGAGCGAGAGCACCACCGGGCGCGGGCCGTCGGGCGCCACCTGCCCCCCCACCAGCCCGGTGCCGCCGCCGTAGGGCACGATCCCGATCCGCTCGCGGTTGCACAGCCCGACGATGGCGGCCGTCTGCGGCGTCGTCGCCGGCCGCAGGATCGTCGCGGCGCGGCCGCGCAGCAGCCCGCGCGGCTCGACCAGATAGGGCGCGGCCGCGTCCGAGGCCGGGTCGATCACGCCACCCGCGCCCACGCAGGCAGCCAGCGCGGCAAGCTGCTCGGCGGAGGGATCGGTCAGGCTGCTCATCCGCCTGACCTAGCGCGGCGCCGCGGCCCGCGCCAGCCGGTCGTTGATGGCCAGCCCAAGCCCGCGGCGGGGAACCGGCGCGACCGCGATGCATCCCGCCCCGCCGAGCCGCGAATCGAGCGCGCGCAGATGGGCGAACAGGTTCGCCGCCGCCTCGGTCAGGTCGCCGCCGGGAGAGAGGTTGAGCGCCGGGCCGACCACGCCCGCGGGATCGGGCCCGAAGCCGAGCCAGGCTTCGCCGGATCCGGGGCCTCTTGCGTCCAGCCGCAGCCGGGCGCGGGGGGCGTAGTGGCTGGCGAGCTGGCCCGGCGCGGTAATGGCGCCGCCCGCGGCGCTCGCCACCGGGCCGCCCAGCGTGCGCTCGACATCCTCGAGCGGCAGGCCGCCCGGGCGCAGCAGCACCGGGCGCGCGCCATCGAAGCCAATGATCGTGGACTCGAGCCCGACCGCACACGGCCCGCCGTCGAGCACCGCGGCGATGCGCCCGCCCAGCGCCTCGATCACATGCGCCGCCGTGGTCGGGCTGACCTCGCCCGAGGGATTGGCCGAGGGCCCGGCAATCGGACCGGCGAAGGCGGCGAGCAGTCTGTGCATCAGCGGGTGCGCGGGAACCCGCACGGCAAGCGTGGGCAGCCCGGCGCTGGCCAGCTCGGCGATCGGGCAGTTGGCCCGGCGCGGCGCGACCAGCGTCAGCGGCCCCGGCCAGAACGCTTGCGCCAGCCGCCGCGCCGGGGGGGCAAGCTCGATCAGCGTCTGCGCCGCCGCGAGGTCTGCGACATGCACGATCAGCGGGTTGAAGCGCGGCCGCCCCTTGGCGGCGAAGATCCCCGCCACGGCCCGGCCGGACCTGGCATCGGCGCCCAGCCCGTAGACCGTCTCGGTCGGGAAGGCGACCAGGCGGCCCGCGCGCAAGAACTCGGCGGCACGGGCGAGGCCGGCCGCGTCCGGGGCGAGGATCTCGGTCGTGTGCACGCTTGCCCGCTCTCCCGCATTTGGCCTAACGAAGACGCGGCCCACATGAGTCGCAGACCCGCTTACCCTGCCGCGTCGCCGGCAGGCAAGCAGCCGGAGGACGAGAGATGACTTACCGCGCCCCCCTCGCCGAGATGGCGTTCTGCGCCGAGCGGATCGTCGGCCAGGACCGGCTCGCCGCCACCGCGCGCTTCGCCGACGCCAGCGCCGAGACCCGCGCCGCAATCCTCGAGGAGGCGGCAAAGCTGTGCGAGGGGGTGCTGGCCCCCCTGAACCGGCCCGGCGACCTCGAGCCGGCGCGGCTCGAGAATGGCGTGGTGCGCTGCACGCCGGGCTTTGCCGAGGCCTACGCCGCTATCGCCCAAGGGGGCTGGGTCGGCGTGATGGGCGATCCCGAATGGGGCGGCATGGGCCTGCCGCTCTCGATCGCCACCTGCGTCAACGAGATGATGTCCTCGGCCTGCTTCGCGCTGTCGCTCAACCCGATGCTGACGATGGGGGCGATCGAGGCGCTCGAGCGCCACGCCTCGGACGAAATCAAGGCGCGCTACCTGCCCAAGCTGAACGCCGGCACCTGGACCGGCACGATGAACCTGACCGAGCCGCAGGCGGGTTCGGACGTGGGCGCGCTGACCACGCGGGCCGAGCCCAACGGCGACGGCAGCTTCGCCATCACCGGGCAGAAGATCTTCATCACCTGGGGCGACCACGACCTGGCCGAGAACATCTGTCACATGGTGCTCGCGCGGCTGCCGGGCGCGGCGCCGGGGACAAAGGGCATCTCGCTTTTCCTGGTGCCGAAGTTCGTGCCCGACGCCGAGGGCAACCCCGGCCGCGCCAACCGGCTCAAGGCCGTGAGTCTCGAGCACAAGCTCGGCCTGCATGGCTCGCCGACCTGCGTCATGGAATACGACGGCGCCACCGGCTGGCTGATCGGGGCCGAGCACGGCGGCATGGCGGCGATGTTCACCATGATGAACAACGCCCGCCTCGGCGTCGGCGCCGAGGGGCTGGCCATCGCCGAGCGCGCCACCCAGGCCGCGCTGGCCTATGCGCTGGAGCGCCGGCAGGGGCGCAGCGCCGACGGCTCGGCCACCATCGCCGGCCACGCCGACGTGCGGAGGATGCTCCTGACCATGACGACGCTGACCCGGGCGGCGCGGGCCATCTGCTACGACTGCGCGTTCTCGCTCGACATGGCGCGCGCCGCCGGGTCGGAGGAGGAGCGCGAGCTGCACGCCCGCCGCGGCGCCTTCCTCACCCCGATCGCCAAGGCCTTCGGCGCGGATACCGGCATCGAGGTGGCGAACCTCGCCATCCAGGTCCACGGCGGCATGGGCTATATCGAGGAGACCGGCGTCGGCCAGCTGTTCCGCGACACCCGCGTCACGGCGATCTACGAGGGCACCAACGGCATCCAGGCGATGGACCTCGTGGGCCGCAAGCTCTCGGTCGACGCCGGCGCCATGGCCCGCAGCATGGTCGCCGAGATCGCCGCGACCGGGGCGGCTCTGGCCCAGGGCGGAGATCGGCTCGCGCCGCTTGCCGAGGGCGTCATCGCCGCGGCGGAGGCGGCCGAGCGCGCCACCGGCTGGATGCTGGCGGCCACCGAGCAGAACGACCGCAACGCCGGGGCCAGCCCCTATCTGCGCCTGATGGCGCTGGCGCTCGGCGCCCACTACCTGGGGCGCGGGGCCCTGGCGGCGCGCGACACGGCGGAGGCCGGGACGCGGCTGGCCCAGGCGGGTTTCTTCGCCGGGCAGATCGCACCCCAGACAGCGGCGCTGGCACAGGCCGCCACGGCGGGCGCCGCGCCGCTTTACGCGGTTGCGGCCGAGACCCTCGGCGCATGACCGCTGAGCGGCCGATATCCGAGCGCGACGCCGGGCTGAGCTTCCCCTGGCCCGAGCCTCCGGCCCCGGGGGCGGCGTGCGAGGTCGCGCCAGGGGTCTTGTGGGCACGCCTGCCGCTGCCGATGCGGCTCGACCACGTGAATGTCTATCTGCTGGACGACGGCGCGCACTGGACGGCGGTCGACACGGGCCTCGACTGGCCCAAAGCCCGCGCCGCCTGGGAGCGGCTCATCGCCGGTCCGCTCGCCGGCAAGCCGGTCGGGCGCGTGATCCTGACCCACCACCACCCCGACCATATCGGCCTTGCCGGCTGGTTCGCCGAACGCGGCGCCGAGATCTGGGCCACCCGCGTCGCCTGGCTCTACGGTCGCATGCTGACGCTGGACCATCACGAGCGCCCCGGCCCCGAGCACATCGCCTTCCGCCGCCGGGCCGGCATGCCCCGGGACATGCTCGCAGCCTATGCCGCCGAGCGCCCCTTCAACTTCTCCACCTGCGTCGCGCCGATCCCGCTGGGCTTCCACGCCATCGCCGAGGGCGAGCAAATCGACATCGCCGGCCGGCGCTGGACCGTGCGTCTCGGCCACGGCCACGCCCCGGCGCAGGCGACGCTGTGGTCGGGCGACGGGCTGGTGCTGGCCGGCGACCAGGTGCTGCCCGGCATCTCGCCCAACATCAGCGTCTACCCGACCGAGCCCGAGGCCGACCCGCTGGGCGACTGGCTGGAGAGCTGCGCGCGCCTGCGCGCCCATGCGCGACCGGGCGACCTCGCGCTGCCCGGGCACAAGCTGCCGTTCCGTGGCCTTGCCTTCCGGCTGGGCCAGCTCGCCAGCCACCACGAGGCCGCGCTCGACCGGCTGGAGGCGGCGCTCGGCCGGGGGCCGTTGACCGCGGCAGCCTGCTTCCCCAGCCTGTTCACGCGGCCGATCGGCGCCAGCGAGTACGGGCTGGCGCTGGGCGAGGCGGTGGCGCATTTCAACCGGCTTTGCCGCACCGGCCGCGCCCGGCGCGTCGCGGGCCCGGACGAGGCCTGGCTTTACCAATTTCCGGAAAGCTGAACCGCTGACCGGCGGGCCGACGCTGTTGCCAACGCCGCAGCAGGCTGACATACCAGATACCGGATCGCTTGTGGCACGCGGATGCAACGAAGCTGTTTCGCGCAGCACGCGCTTGCGTCTATAACAGCCCGGAACGGCCACGTCAGCGACCGGAGGGGACAGAAATGGCGGAATACAAGCACGGCTCGATGGACATCTCCGAGCACGAGCGCACCTTCCACGGCTTCGTCAAGATGGCCGCCTGGGCGGTCTTCACCATCGCCCTGGTCCTGATCTTCCTCGCCATCGTCGCAACCTGAGCGTGGCCGCCGCGCGGATAGGCGGAACCGGCGGGCCGGCGCCTCGGTCGCATGCGCCGCGGCCTGGCCTGCGCAGCGCCCGGAGCGGAGAGTTCGCATGAAGATTGCAGTGCCCAAGGAGACGCGCGAGCACGAGACGCGCGTTGCCGCCACCCCGGGGACGATCCAGAAGTTCCTCGGCCTCGGCGCCCAGCTGTCCGTGCAGTCCGGTGCCGGCACCGCCGCGCTCATGCCCGACGCCGCCTTCGAGGAAGCCGGCGCCGGCATCGCCAAGGACTTCGCCGCCGCGGTCCGGGACGCGGATGTGGTGCTCAAGGTCCAGCGCCCGACCAAGACCGAGCTGCGCAGCCTGAAGAAGGGCCAGATACTGATCTGCATGATGGCCCCCCATGCGGACCCCGACATCATGCACGCCTGCGCCGAGAAGGGCATCGACGCCTTCGCCATGGAGCTGATGCCGCGCATCAGCCGGGCGCAGTCGATGGACGTGCTGTCGAGCCAAGCCAACCTCGCCGGCTACAAGGCGGTGGTCGAGGCGGCCAATGCCTATGGCCGGGCCTTCCCGCAGATGATGACGGCCGCCGGCACGGTGGCGCCCGCCAAGGTCTTCGTCATGGGCGTCGGCGTCGCCGGGCTGCAGGCCATCGCCACAGCCCGGCGGCTGGGCGCCGTGGTCACCGCCACCGACGTGCGCCCCGACACCGAGGAGCAGGTCAAGTCGCTGGGCGCCAAGTTCGTCGCCGTGAAGAACGAGGAGTTCCAGCAGGCCCAGACCGCCGGCGGCTACGCCAAGGAGATGTCCGAGGACTACAAGCGCCAGCAGGCCGAGCTGATCGCCGGGCATATCGCCAAGCAGGAGGTGGTGGTCACCACGGCGCTGATTCCCGGCCGCAAGGCGCCGGTGCTGCTGACCAGCGAGATGGTCGCGGCGATGAAGAGCGGCGCGGTGATCGTCGACCTCGCCGTCGAGCAGGGCGGCAATGTCGAGGGCGCCGAGCTCGACAAGGTGGTCGAGACCGCCAACGGCGTGAAGATCATCGGCTATCCGAACATGGCCGGCAGGTTGGCGGCCGATGCCTCGTCGCTGTTCGCGCGCAACCTGCTCAACTTCCTCTCGCCCTTCGTCAAGGACGGCGCCCTGGCGCTGAACGACGACGACGAGCTGATCAAGGGCACCCGGCTGACGCGCGACGGCAACGTCGTGCATCCGGGCTTCGCCGCCAAGGAGGACTGACCCGATGTTCGCGTCCGCGATTGTTATGGAGACCTTTCGCGAGGCCGCCGAGCGCGCCGCGCAGGCCGCCGCCGAGTTCGCCCGCATCGCCCAGGAGGCGGCGCATGCCGCGCCCGCCGCAGGCGAGACCGTCGCGCACGGCGCCGCCGCGGCGACCGGCATCGACCCGTTCGTGTTCCGCCTGTCGATCTTCGTGCTGGCGATCTTCGTCGGCTACTACGTGGTCTGGTCGGTGACGCCGGCGCTGCACACCCCGCTGATGTCGGTGACCAACGCGATCTCCTCGGTGATCGTGGTGGGCGCGCTGATTGCGGCGGGCGTGGACACCGGTGCGGGCGCCAGCGCCGCCACGCCCGTCTTCGGCTTCCTCGCCGTGATCCTGGTCTCGGTGAACATCTTCGGCGGCTTCCTGGTCACCGCCCGGATGCTCGCCATGTACAAGCCCAAGCAGTGAGGGGGGCGCACTGATGGCCGATCTCGCCGCCCTGCTCTACCTCGTCTCGGGCATCCTGTTCATCCTGGCGCTGCGCGGGCTGTCGCACCCTGCGACGAGCCGCCAGGGCAACCGCTACGGCATGATCGGCATGGTGATCGCCGTGCTGACCACGCTGGTGGTCGCGGCGCCCCCCACGGGCTGGGGCATCGCCCTGATCGTGATCGGCGGCGCCGCCGGCGGCAGCCTCGGCGCGGTGATCGCCCGGCGCGTGCCGATGACGGCGATGCCGCAGCTCGTTGCCGCCTTCCACTCGTTGGTCGGCCTCGCCGCCGTGATGGTCGCCGCCGCGGCGCTCTATTCGCCCGAGGCCTTCGGCATCGGCGTGCCCGGGGCCATCCATACCGGCTCGATCGTCGAGATGACCATCGGCGTGGCGATCGGCGCGATCACCTTCACCGGCTCGGTGATCGCCTTCGCCAAGCTCGACGGGCGCATGTCCGGCGCGCCGATCCTGCTGCCGGCGAGGCATCTGATGAACCTCGCGCTCGGCACGGGCGTGATCGTCATGATCCTGCTGATGATCGCCACCCAGTGGAGCGGCTGGTTCTGGCTGATCACCCTGGCGGCGCTGGCGCTGGGCGGCCTCTTGATCATCCCGATCGGCGGGGCGGACATGCCGGTGGTGATCTCGATGCTGAACTCCTATTCCGGCTGGGCCGCCGCCGGAATCGGCTTCACCCTGGGCAACACGGCGCTGATCATCACCGGCGCGCTGGTCGGGTCCTCGGGCGCCATCCTCAGCTACATCATGTGCCGCGGCATGAACCGCTCGTTTGCCAGCGTGATCCTGGGCGGCTTCGGCGGCGCCGAGGGGGCGGCGGCGCAGGGCGGCGAGCAGAAGCCGGCCAAGCTGGGCTCGGCCGAGGACGCCGGCTTCCTCATGCAGAACTCCGGCTCGGTGATCATCGTGCCCGGCTACGGCATGGCGGTGGCGCAGGCGCAGCACGCGGTGCACGATCTGGCCGACAAGCTCAAGGGCCACGGCGTCACGGTGAAGTTCGCCATCCACCCGGTCGCGGGGCGCATGCCCGGCCACATGAACGTGCTGCTCGCCGAGGCGCAGGTGCCCTATGACGACGTTTTCGAGCTCGAGGACATCAACGCCGAGTTCGGGCAAACCGACGTGGTCTATGTGATCGGCGCCAACGACGTGACCAACCCGATCGCCAAGACCGACCCGAACTCGCCCATCGCCGGCATGCCGGTGCTGGACGTGGAGAAGGCGAAGACCGTGCTGTTCGTCAAGCGCTCGCTGGGCGCGGGCTATGCCGGCATCGACAACCCACTGTTCTACATGGACCGCACCATGATGCTGCTGGGCGACGCCAAGAAGATGACCGAGGACATCGTCAAGGCGATCGAGTGAGGCGCCGCCGCGCCGGCTCCAACCGGGGGGCACGACGAAGGGCCTCGCGTCCATTTCTGTAGAACTGTTTTATATCAACGAGTTAGGCAGCGTCCAAATGTGGACACCGTCTGCTGCCGGCGCTGCAGGCCCCTGAAGGCCGGCCCGACCGGCCTGCCGCGCCCGGCCGTCAGGGCTGGCCCAGCGGCACCGGCCCGTCCGGCGCCAGCAGCGCCCGTTCCCGGCCCTCGAGCACCAGGCAGCTCAGCGTGCCGCCATAGACCGCGCCGGTGTCGATGCCGATCCGGTTCGGCTGCACGTCGACCGCCCGCACCGGCGTGTGGCCGTGCACGATCACCGCGCCGTGGTCGGCGCGCGAGGCCAGGAACGGGTCGCGGATCCAGATCAGATCGTGGGGCGACTGGCGCTCGAGCGGCACGCCCGGATGCACCCCGGCATGCACGAAGGCATAGTCGCCCAGCCGCCGCATCGCCGCGAGGCCGGAGAGGAAATCGGCCAGGCCCGGCATGGCCACGAGGATCTGGTCGCGCACCTTGCGGCGCGCCGCTCCGTCCGGATGCCAGGCTAGCAGCGACGGATCGACCTCGAACGAGCGCAGCGTCGCGTCGCCGCCATTCATCATCCACAGGTCGAAATCGGCACCCTCCGGGTCCTCGACGAAGTCGAGCAGGAACTGGTCGTGGTTGCCGAGAAGACAGTCGGCCCGCCCGCCGCGGGCGAAATCCATCAGCAGCGAGAGCGCCCGGGCCGACTCGGGCCCGCGGTCGATGTAGTCGCCCAGATGGACGACTCGCCAGTCATCCGCGGGCCGGCGCGCCAGATCGCCAGCGACCGCAATGTGCATCGCGGCCAGCATGCCGGCCATGCCATGCACGTCGCCGATGGCGTAGATCCTCAGCCCCGGCGGGGCGCTGGCCTGGGGCAGCATCACCATTCTGCCCTCCTGAAAAGTTCAACCCCCGCAACGCGGTTGCGGGGGTCGCGCATGATGCGTCCTGGCGCAATGCCGCGGACACTGTCGGCTGCCTCAGAGAAGACCCTCGCGCTGCGCCTTCTTGCGCGCCAGCTTGCGCGCCCGGCGGATCGCCTCGGCCTTCTCCCGCGCACGCTTCTCCGACGGCTTCTCGTAATGCTGCCGAAGCTTCATCTCGCGGAAGATGCCTTCGCGCTGCATCTTCTTCTTCAGCGCCCGAAGCGCCTGATCGACATTGTTGTCGCGTACCAGTACCTGCACCTACGTCACCACCTTTCCGTCAGTTTTCGATTTCGCAGGAGCGCCCTATATACATAGGGTCAAGTCCGCTGTCCACAAGGCTGCTAAAGGGGCTCGAGAGCCATGGCAAGGGCACAGAAATCCGAACATGACCACCTGAGCGAGGCGCGCGAGCGGTTGCTGGACGCCGCGCTTGCCCATGTTGTGTTCGACGGCTGGAGCCGCACCTCGCTGGATGCGGCCATCGCCGAGTCGGACATCGACCCGAGCCTGGCGCGGCTCGCCTTCCCGCGCGGCGGCATCGACATGGTGGTTGCCTTCCACCGCCGCGCCGACCGTCATCTCGCCGACGAGCTGGCACAAACGGACCTGGACACCATGCGCATGCGCGAGCGTATCGCGCATTGCGTGCGCCGGCGCATCGAGCTGGTCTCCGAGCATCGCGAGGCCGTGCGCCGCGGTGCTGCCCTGCTCGCCCTGCCGCTCTACGCCGCCGAGGGCGCGCGGCTCGTCTGGGAGACGGCGGACACCATCTGGAACGCGCTGGGCGACAGCGCCACCGACTACAACTGGTACACCAAGCGCATGTCGCTCGGTGCCGTGTACTCGGCGACGATGCTCTACTGGCTCGGCGATGCCAGCCCGAACCACGCCAACAGCTGGGCCTTCCTCGACCGGCGCATCGACGAGGTGATGCGCATCGAGAAGGCCAAGGCGCAGATCGAGGAGAGCGCGCTCCTGCGCGCCGCCTTCTGGGGGCCCCGCCAGGTGCTGAACATCATCCGCGCACCGGGAACGCCGCCGCCGGGGGCGGAGGCGAGCGACGCGGCGTCCGGGACGCCCCAGGAGCCGGCGCCCGGTCCGGGTGGGGCTTGAGCGCCTCAGCCGCGACGCCGGGCGATGCGCGTCACGTGGCCCATCTTGCGTCCGGGCCGGATTTCGCGCTTGCCGTAGAGATGCAACCCCTCGCCAATGGCGGCCAGCTCGGGCCAGCCCAGCACATCGTCGCCGATCAGATTCGTCATCACGGCGTCTGAATGGCGCGACCCGTCGCCCAGCGGCCAGCCGGCAACGGCCCGGACATGCTGCTGGAACTGGTCGATGACGCACGCCTCGATGGTCCAGTGGCCCGAGTTGTGCACGCGCGGCGCGATCTCGTTGACCAGAACGCCGCCCTCGGCCGTCTCGAACAGCTCGATGCCCATGACCCCGACATAGTCGAGCGCCTCGAGGATCGCCCCGGCGATGCGCCGCGCCTCCTCGGCCACGGCAGGCGCGCCCGACGCCGGCACGCTCGTGGTGCGCAGGATGCCCGCCGCGTGCACGTTCTCGCCGGGGTCGTAGCAGACCACCCGGCCACCCGCGGCACGCGCGGCGATCACCGAGATCTCGCGCACGAACGGCACCATGCCCTCGAGCACCGCCGGAGCGCAGCCAATCTCGTCCCAGGCGGCCTCGGCGCGGCAGGCGTCGCGCAGGCGCGCCTGGCCCTTGCCGTCATAACCGAAGCGCCGGGTCTTGAGGATCGCCGGCGTCCCGATCTCGGCCAGCGCCGCCTTGAGCTGGCGCAGGTCCGCCACCGCACGCCAGGGCGCGGTCCCGACCCCGATGCCGTTCAGGAATCCCTTCTCCTCGGCCCGGTCCTGGCTGATCGCCAGCGCGCGAGGGTGCGGGCGCACCGCGGCATGCGCCGTCAGCGTCTCGGCCGCGGCCGCCGGCACGTTCTCGAACTCGAAGGTCACAACGTCCACACTGCCGGCGAAGCGGCCCAGCGCCGCCATGTCGTCATAGGCGGCGGTGGTCAGCGCCGCCGCCACGTCCGCCGCGGGCGGGTTCGCCGCCGGCTCGTAGATATGCGTGCGCAGCCCCAGCCGCGCGGCGGCGATGGCCAGCATGCGCCCGAGCTGCCCCCCGCCCAGGATCCCGATCGTGCTGCCGGGCGGCAGTGGCGCCTCGGTCACGCCCCGAACTCCCCGGAGTCCGGTGTCTCGGGCTCCGGCACCTCGGCGACGGCCGCGGTCTGCGCCGCACGCCAGGCTTCGAGCCGCCCGGCCAGCGCCGCGTCGCCGGTGGCCAGCATCGCCGCTGCCAGCAGCCCGGCATTGGCCGCGCCCGACTCGCCGATGGCCAACGTGCCCACCGGCACGCCCCTGGGCATCTGCACGATGGAAAGCAGGCTGTCGAGCCCCGACAGCGCGCGGCTCTGCACCGGCACGCCCAGCACCGGCAACCGGGTCTTGGCCGCCAGCATCCCCGGAAGATGTGCCGCGCCGCCTGCCCCGGCGATGATCACCTTCAGCCCGCGCGCCGCCGCGCCGTCGGCATAGGCGAACAGGCGGTCCGGCGTACGGTGCGCCGAGACGATCCGCACCTCGTGCGCAACCTTCAGCGCGGCCAGCATCTCGGCCGCCGCGCGCATGGTCGGCCAGTCCGACCGACTTCCCATGACGATCCCGACCTGCGCATCGCTCATTCCGGTGACCTCCCCGCCGACGCCGCACCCGGCACGGCCCGTGCACTACACCGGGCCCGGCCCGCGTCGCAAGACGCGCCGCGCCGCTCAGGCGATGATGTCGGGATAAAGCCGGTCCTCGACCCGGGCGATTTCGTCCTTTAGCTGCAACTTCTGCTTCTTCAGCCGCTTGAGCTGGAGCTGGTCGCCGGCCGGCGACCCGGAGAGCGTGCGGATTTCCTCGTCGAGCGCCCGATGCTGGCGCTTCAGCTCCTTGAGCCGGGCCGCCAGGAGCTCATCCTCGTCCATGACGTTCATCAAACCATTCAGCCTCGGGGCAGGCGCAGCGACACCGCCTATATACACGACGCACCCAAGCGGTGCAGCGTTTTTTGCGCCCGTCGCGCGCCGGGCCCGCCCCCCATGGTTGATCCCGCACCGCGGCCGGCCTAGCTTTGCGGGACGCAAAACCTGCCATGAAGGACCGTGGACGTGACGCTCAAGTTCGGCCTGCTGGCGCTCCTGCTTCTCTTCGCCTGGTTCGTCCTCCTGCGGCCGCGCCCGAAGGCGCGACCGCCACGGTCACGGCCGGCGCCGCCGCCGCCGACCGCGCTCGAGCCCTGTCCGCGCTGCGGCGTCTATCGCCTGCCCGGCGGCGCCTGCGCCTGTGACTCTCCGCCCACAACCGCCCGCTGAGCATCGCACGGGCCTCGCGCGCCGCGGCACCTGCCACTATCTCCGGCCTCGGCGCGATCAGGCAGGGGCGAGCCGGAAGGCCTCATGGACGCAATTCTGCTGACACTTGGCCTCGTGCTGCTCATCGGGGCGGGCGACATGCTGGTGCGGGGCGCCGTGGCGCTCGGCCTCCGGCTCGGCGTGCCCGCGGTGATCGTCGGCGCGACCGTGATCGGGTTCGGCACCTCGGCGCCCGAATTGCTGATCTCGGTCGAAGCGGCGATCGAGGGCGCGCCCGGCATCGCCCTGGGCAACGTGATCGGCTCCAATATCGCCAACGTGTTCCTGGTGCTCGGCGTGCCGGCGCTGATCGCCACGATTCAAGGCTGCGGCCGCGAGGCGGGCCGCAATCTCTACGTGATGCTTGCCGCCACGGCCGTGTTCGGCCTGCTGCTCGTTCCGGGGACCCTGTGGCGCTGGGGCGGGGCAGTGCTGGGCGTGATCTGCCTGGCAATGATCTTCGATTCGGCCCGCCAGGCCCTCGCCGCACGCCGGCGGGGCAGAAAAGCGGCCCTCGCCGAGCTGGCCGAGCTTGAAGAGGTAACGCCGCAGATGGCCGTCTGGAAGGCGCTGCTCCTTCTTGCCATCGGCCTCGTCGGGCTGCCGATCGGGGCCGGGCTGCTGATCGACGGGGCCCGCGGGATCGCCAGGGAGTTCGGCATCTCCGAGGCCGCGATCGGGCTGACGGTCGTGGCGCTCGGCACCTCGCTGCCCGAGCTGGCGACCACTGTCGCCGCCGCTTTGCGGCGCCAGGCGGACGTGGTGATCGGCAACGTGATCGGCTCGAATATCTTCAACATCACCGGCATTATCGGCGCCGCGGCTCTGGCTAGGCCACTGACCGTGCCGGCCGAGATTCTGGGTCGCGACTACTGGTGGCTGGTCGGCGCGAGCGTCCTGCTGGCGCCTTTGGTGCTGTTGCGCCGTCCGATCCCCCGCCCCGTCGGCGGGGCTTTTCTGGCGATCTACATCGTCTATCTCTACACTGCCCTGGCAGGTTGAAACCAAGAGGAGACCATGAGCGAGCGCCCGCGCGCACTGATCACGGGAGCCGCCCGCCGACTGGGCCGGGCCATGGCGCTCGACCTCGCGGGCAGCGGCTGGGATGTCGCGATCCACTACAACGGATCGCACGAAGCGGCGCAGGAGACCGCGGCCGACCTGCGCGCCCTGGGCGCCGGCGTGGTGACCCTGCGCGCCGATCTGCTCGCGGAGGAGGAGGTCGCCGAACTGGTCGGCAGCGCGGCCGAAGCGCTCGGCGGGCCGCTGTCGCTGCTGGTCAACAATGCCTCGCTATTCGAGAACGACCATCTCGCCTCGGCGACCCGCGCGAGCTGGGATCGCGCCGTCGAGACCAATCTGCGCGCACCGGTGCGGCTGACCCAGGACTTCGCCGCCCAGGCGCCGCGCGCCGTGACCGACGCGCAGGGCGAACCGGTCGCCCGCGCCGTGATCATCAACATGATCGACCAGCGGGTGTGGAACCCGGACCCGGATTTCCTCTCCTATACCGTGGCCAAGTCGGCGCTGCTGGCGTTCACCCGCACCGCGGCGCAGACGCTGGCGCCCCATGTCAGGGTGGCGGGGATCGGCCCGGGCCCGACGCTGCGTGGCGACCGCGAGTCCGCGACCCACTTCGCCCGCCTGAGACGGGCGTGCCTGCTCCAGCGCGGCTCGGATCCCGAGGACATCGTGGCGGCGATGCGCTTCATCCTCGCCTGCAAGGCCTTCACCGGGCAGATGCTCGCCGTCGACGGTGGCCAGCACCTGAACTGGCAAGGCGACCAAACCGTCTTAACCGATCGTTGACTCCTGCCCAAAACGCTCGCCCGAATCGATCGAATCATGAGTTTTCCACGCCCGCGCGCGACCTTCACGAAACCGTCAAGAAAGCTCAATGGATTCAATCGCTTGCCAGGGGCGAAGTTTTTTCTTTTTTCGTTTCAACGGCTTGCAGAGATGCCTATATTTTGGTCAAAGCGATGGACCGCCTTGAGACTCCACGCGAATCGCGCCTGCGCGGCGAATTGTCGACAGAGATATCCACAGGATTGGGGGAAAGCTTTTCGCTTGAAAATTACCGCGCTCCTGCCTAGCTGCCGGCGATTCTCATGACCGATGGTTTCATTTCAGGACCGGTGCCGGGCGAGCGCACTGTCAAGGCCGGTCCCGAGGTGATCCGTCGCGCCCTCAAGACACTGGGCCAGGGGCCCGGCGTCTACCGGATGCTCGATGCCGCAGGCGCGGCGCTCTATGTCGGCAAGGCCAGGTCGCTGAAAAAACGCGTGGCGGCCTATGCCAAGTACGCCGGCCACTCGGTGCGCATCCAGCGCATGATCTCGGCGACCGCGGCGATGGAGTTCATCTCGACCGCGACCGAGACCGAAGCCCTGCTGCTCGAGGCCAACCTGATCAAGCGCCTGAAGCCGCGCTACAACGTGCTTCTGCGCGACGACAAGAGCTTCCCGCACATTCTGATCGAGAACGGCCCCTGGCCGCTCTTGAGGAAGCACCGCGGCGCCCGGACCGCCCGCGGCCGCTATTTCGGCCCCTTCGCCTCGGCCGGCGCGGTCAACCGCACGCTGAACCAGTTGCAAAAGGCGTTCCTGTTGCGAACCTGCTCGGACTCGGTGTTCGAGAGCCGCACGCGCCCCTGCCTGCTCTACCAGATCAAGCGCTGCTCGGGGCCCTGCGTCGGCCATATCAGCCAGGCGGACTATGCCGCCCTGGTCGACGACGCCTCCCGCTTCCTCGCGGGCCGCTCGACGCGCATCCAGACCGAGCTCGCAGGTCGAATGGCCGAGGCCAGCGCGGCGATGGAGTTCGAGCGCGCCGCGGTCTACCGCGAGCGGCTGCGCGCGCTGGCCCATGTCCAGGGCCACCAGGGCGTCAACCCGCGCGTGACCGCCGAGGCCGACGTGGTGGCGCTGCATCGCGAGGGCGCGCAGGCCTGCGTGCAGGTGTTCTTCTTCCGCTCGCACCAGAACTGGGGCAACCGCGCCTATTTCCCGCGGATCTCGGCCGAATCGGGTGAGCCGGAGATCCTCGAGGCCTTCCTCGGCCAGTTCTACGCCGAGAAGACGCCGCCGCGCATGGTGCTGCTCTCGCACGAGATCGAGAACCGCGCCCTCCTCGCCGAGGCGCTGCGCACCATCGCGGGGCGCCGCGTCGCCGTGGCCGTGCCCCGGCGCGGCGAGAAGCGCGAGTTGGTCGAGTACGCACTCAGGAACGCTCGCGAGGCGCTGGGCCGCAAGCTGGCCGAAAGCGCCAGCCAGGCCAGGCTGCTCGAGGGGCTGGCCCAGAGCCTCGGCCTCGAGGCCCCGCCGGGGCGCATCGAGGTCTACGACAACAGCCACATCCAGGGGGCGCATGCGGTCGGCGCCATGATCGTGGCCGGGCCCGAGGGCTTCCTGAAGTCGCAGTACCGCAAGTTCAACGTCAAGGATGCCGACCTCGCCCCGGGCGACGACTTCGCCATGATGAAGGAGGTGCTGACGCGGCGCTTCCGCCGCCTGCTGCGCGAGGACCCGGACCGCGCCGGCGGTGCCTGGCCCGATCTGGTGCTGATCGACGGCGGCGCCGGCCAGGTCGGCGCCGTGGCCGAGGTGCTGGCCGAGCTCGGGCTCGAGGACATCCCGCTTTTCGGCGTCGCCAAGGGCCCCGAGCGCGACGCCGGTCGCGAGACGTTTCACGCCCCCCGCCGGCGCCCCTTCGCCTTGGCCTTCCGCAGCCCCGCCCTCTACTTCGTCCAGCGGCTGCGCGACGAGGCGCACCGCTTTGCCATCGGCGCCCACCGGGCACGCCGCGCCAAGGCGGTCGGCGCCACGCCGCTCGACGAGATCCCCGGCATCGGCCCGGCGCGCAAGCGCGCGCTGCTGGCGCATTTCGGCTCGGCCAAGGCGGTCAGCCGCGCCGCGCTGGCCGACCTCAGGCACGTCGCGGGCATCTCCGAGACCATGGCCGAATCGATCCACGCCTGGTTTCACGGCGATCGTTGAGCCCCGCGCCATTGCCGCGATGGCCTTCGGCCCGTAAAAGGAGCCCGTCAAGGAAACGGGGGAGCGGGTGGATGGCCCCGCCCGACGGGCACAGGCTGACGGCATGAAGTGGACGATCCCGAACCTGCTCAGCATCCTGCGGGTCATCGCCGCGCCCTGCGTGGCGCTGGCCTTTGCGATCTTCGAGCGCCCGACCGCCGACCGGATCGCGGTGGCGATCTTCATCGGCGCCGCCGTGACCGACTATCTCGACGGCATCATCGCGCGCAGCATGGGCCAGGAAAGCCCGTTCGGCCGCATGCTCGACCCGATCGCCGACAAGGCGATGGTGCTGATCGCGCTCGCCATCCTGATGAGCCTGTACCAGCTGCAATGGCAGATCGTCGTGCCGGCGGCTGCGATCATGCTGCGCGAGGTGCTGGTCTCGGGGCTGCGCGAGTTCCTCGGCTCGGTCAAGCTGGCCGTGACCCGGCTGGCGAAGTGGAAGACCACGCTGCAGATGTCCTCCATTGGGCTGATGCTGCTCAAGGGCGCCCTGGCGCCGCCCGAAAGCGGCACGTCGGCGCTGCACCCGGTCGATCAGCTGCTCTCCTACCTCTCCATCGGCAGCGCCGCCATCGGCCTGCTGCTGCTGTGGATCGCCGCCTGGTTCACGGTCGTCACCGGATGGGATTACTTCCGCAAGGGCTTGCCCTATATTCGGGGGGCAAGGAAGCAGGAGTCGGGCGCGGCCGGCGTGCCGCTGCCCGATCCCGAAGAGTAGGGCCGAGCGAGGCAAGCGACGGGATGCAGGTTCTCTATTTCGCCTGGCTGCGCGAGCGCGTCGGCGCCGCCGCCGAGGAGATCGAGCCCGGCAGCGCCCGCACGGCGCGCGAGCTGATCGAGCGGCTTCGCGAGCGCGAGCCGCGCTATGCCCACGCCTTCGCAGACATCGGCGCGCTGCGGGTCGCGGTCGACCAGCAGATGGGCGACCTCGACACGCCGCTGGCCGGCGCCCGCGAGATCGCCTTCTTCCCGCCGGTGACCGGCGGCTGAAGGCGCCATGAGCGTCTCGATCCAGCGCGAGGACTTCGACGTCGCCGCCGAGATGGACCGGCTCGCCGCGCCGGGCACGGACATCGGGGCCGTGGTCAGCTTCACCGGCCTCGTGCGCGGGCAGACCGAGGCCGGCCCGATCAGCTCGATGGCGCTCGAACACTATCCCGGCATGACCGAGCGGGCGGTCGAGCAGATCGTCGCCGAGGCCCGCGCGCGCTGGCCGCTCGAGGCCGTGCGGGTGATCCACCGCTACGGACCGCTGGCGCCGGGCGAACGCATCGTCCTGGTGCTCACCGCGAGCCGCCACCGCCAGGCCGCCTTCGCGGCGGCCGAGTTCCTGATGGACTACCTCAAGACCCGCGCCCCCTTCTGGAAGCGCGAGGAAGGTGCGGCGGGCGGGCGCTGGGTCGACGCGCGCGACAGCGACGACAGCTCGGCACGCCGCTGGCAGCGGCAGTCGTCCTGAGCGTCGGGCGCGCCTGCACCGCCGCCTGGCCGCGGCTCACACACCGCGCCGCTGCCGCTCGAGCTCGGCCTCGAGCTCGAGGATCCGCTGGCGCGCGTTGACCAGGCCGCCATTCAACGTGTCGAGGTCCGCGCGCGCCTCCTCGAGCGCCCGGCCGAGTTCCGCCTCGCGACGCACATGGCGCTCCTCGGCCTCGTGCAGCGTCAGCTCGGCTGCATCGCGCTGGGTTTCCGCCTCGTGGAGCTGGTCGCCGAGCTCGGAAATCCGGTGCACGAGGCCGGACCGGCCCGGGCTCAGGCGCAGCCACAGCCAGTGCAACACGGCGCCGAGCCCGATCGCGCCGAACAGCACGGCGGCGATGGCGAGGCCCAGCTGCGCGCCGGTCAGCATCCCGCCTCCCTGGTATGGCACTCGATCGCCTTGAAGCCGATGCGGCGGTTGCGCGCCCGGCCCTCCTTGGTGGCGTTGCTGGCGACCGGTTCCGCCTCGCCATAGCCGCGCGCCGCCAGGGCGGCCAGCGGCACGCCGCGCGCGATCAGCGCATCGAGGACCGCCTCGGCCCGCAAGCGGCTCAGGCGCTGGTTCATATCCGCCCGCCCGCTGTTGTCGGTATGGCCGCCCACCTCGATGCGCGCATGGTCGCAGCGGCCGAGAACCTCGGCGAGCCGGTCGAGGGTGCCACTGCTGCCCTTGTCGAACGCGGCCGCGCCGGCCGAGAAGTCGATCGGGCGTTTCGCGTTGACCGCGTTCAGCACCACCGCGCAGCGCGCCGCCGACAACGGCACCTCGGCGACTTGGGCCGGCAGGTCGACGGTCAGCGACGTCTCGACCGCATAGCCCTTTGGCGCCGCTTCCGCCAGGTGCCGCTGAATGCGGCCGGCCTCCGCCGGTCGTGCAACCTGGCCGGACAGCCGGATGTGGCCCGGCGTCAGCGTCGCTTCGCCGAGGGCGAGATGGCCGAGCGCGTCCAGTGCCGCCAACGCGGCAGGCTCCCATCCGCCGGGAGCCCCGGCATCCGCTGGCGCCGCGTCAAGCTGGACCTTGGTCTGTCCGAGCCGCGCCTGGGCATAGGTCGCGATGACGCGCCGCGAGGTGTCGCTCGGCACCAGTCCGCTCAGGGCGGCGCCGTCGGCCGACTTGCGCAGGCTCAGCCGATAGCCCGGCCTCGCGGCAGCCGCGGCCGGCGTCTCGGCGACCGCAGGTGCGAGCGTGTAGCCCCGGGGAAGGTGCTGGACCAGCGCCGCGCGCGCGCGCGCCAGCGCAGCGTTGGAGACACCCCGGCCCGGCTCGAGCTGGACCACCCGGTACTCGATGCGCAGCGTCCCCGCCGGCAGGGCCGCGAGTGCGTCGAGCCCCGCCTGCGCCGCCCCGACCCAGTCGCCATCGGGGCCGCCCAGTGCGACCGTGCAGCGGCGCTCGCCCGGCACCACGCCGAGTCTGCCCAGCGCCGCCTCGAGGCGCGCCGCCTCCTCGGCGTCGCGCGCATCGCAGAGTCCGCTGCGCACGCCCGCCGACGCATCCTTGACTGCGGCGAAGACGAACGGCGCCGCGGTGCTCGGCGGCTCGCGCAGGTTCAGGGTCAGCCGCAGCTTGTCGCCCGCCAGCGCCAGCAGCGCGCGGGTCAGCGCCTCGCGCTGCCCGGCGCCTCGCGCCACCCCGGAGATCTCCACGGCGCCGGGGCCGATCCGCACGGAGGCGTCCTCGACCTTCGCCACCGCCAGCGCCGCCATCTTGAGCTCCGGCCCCCAGCCGGGGCCGGGCGCGGCGGCGTCGACCCCGCTGAGGTCCTTGATCGAGAGGCTCGGCACCGCCGCCTTCAGATCTTTGAGCAGCGCCGCGCGCATCGGCTCGCCGTGGAACCGCCCGGTCATGACCAGGCTGTGCTTGTCGCGCATCAGCTCGATCCGGATCGGGGCGCGCTTTGCCGGCGGCGCCTGGGCGACCGTGGTCTCGTCGATCACCGATGCAAAAGGCGCCGTGGCCCGCGCCGTGCGCAGCGCCAGCGCCTGCGCCGCGGCATCGGGGGCATGGCCGCGCAGCGTCACGCGCAAACCGTCTGCACCCGCTTCGGCCCAACCGATGCCGAGCACGGAAAGCCCGTGCCCGACCCGCTCGACCAGCAGCCGCTGCACCGCCTCGGCGCCCCGCCCACCAAGCCACAGGCAGCCGGCACCCACCGCCGCCACGACAAGGACGAGGATTGCACGACGCATCACGGCAGGCCGGTTCCTCCACAGGCCGGGCTTCGTCTCACTGGACCGGATGGCACAGCTGGCGCGCCGGCGCAACACTCTGGCGGCAGGCGGTGGGCTATGGCAACCTGCCGCCAACTGCCGCAGCCGGACGATCCAGCCATGCCCGACACCGAGGACCCGCGGGACTTTCCCGACACGGACAGCTCGGGGCGCATCATCGCACACCGCGGCGCCAGCCGCGTCGCGCCGGAGAACACGCTGAGCGCCTTCCGCGAGGCGGCGCGGCAGGGGGCGCGCTGGATCGAGTTCGACGTCGCCTTGCTCGGCGATGCCACGCCGGTGATCCATCACGACGACACGCTGGACCGCTGCACCAACCGCCGCGGAGCGCTCGCGCGCCTGACCGCAGCCGACCTCGCCGGCATCGACGCCGGCAGTTGGCGCGGCGCCGCCTTCGCCGCCGAGCCACTGGCCACGCTGGAGGACACGCTCGATCTGATCGACAGGCTCGGACTGTCCGCCAACCTCGAGATCAAGCTGCACGACGCCGACGCCGCGACCATGGCCCGCGTGGTCGCCGACGCGCTCGGCCGCCATCCCTGGACGGCCACGCGCATCCTGGTCTCAAGCTTCGAGCTGCAGCCGCTCGCCGAGCTGCGCCGGCACATGCCGCTGCAACCGCTCGCAGTTCTCTACGAGGCGCCGCCGGCGGCCTGGCCCGGCACGCTGCGCGACCTGCGCGCCCGCTCGCTGCACATCGCGCACGAATTTCTCGACGCCGGGCTGCTCGCCAGGGCCACGGCGGAAGGCTTCCACCTGCGCGTCTACACGGTCAACCAGCCGGACCGTGTCGCGCCCTTCCGCGACATCGGCCTCACCGGCGTGATCACCGACCACCCGCCGTTGTTCCTCGCGCACCCGGCGTGGGCGGCCTGGGCCGCGGATCAGGCCGAGAACCGGCCGACCAACTCGTAGCACAGGTAGATCATGATCGTGCCGCCGAGCAAGAGGCCCACGGGGAAGAACTGGCGCTGATCCAGCGCCATCCACCCGGTCTTGCGTCCGCGCAGTATGGCCCGGATCAGCCGATGGATGATCAGCCCGACGAAGGACAGCAGGGCGAACACCAGCAGCACGAAGCCGACGGCGGAGCCCGGCACGAACGGGGTCAGGGCGGCGATCATCTTGACGTCGCCGCCGCCCACGCGCCCGGCGCTGAGCGAGTAGATACCGAAGCCGACCACGAGCACGATCACGGCAAAGAGCAGCCGCCAGGCGACCACCACGAGGGGAAGCCCCCAGAGTCCGGTGACCAGGAAGACGCCCAGCACCGCCAGCACGCACCAGTTCGGGATCCGGAGCGCCTTGAGGTCGAACCAGGCGGTGATGGCCATGAGGACCGCCATCGCGGCGGTCGCCAGGGCCAGAGCTTGCGTTTCCATCATGGCCGGTCAGTAGGCGACGTTGGCTTCGAGCGCGGCGAGCTTGTCGGCGGCGCCGGCATAGTGCTGCGGGTCCGCCTCCACCGCGGCCGCGAACAGGCCGCGCGCGGTCTTCTCGTCGCCCTTGCGCATGGCGATGATGCCCAGATTGTTCAGCAGCACCGCGCGTTCCTTGTCCTTGAGCGGAACCAGCGGCAGCGTGTACTTTCCCTGCAGGCCGCGGGCGATCGCCAGGTTGTTCTTGGCGCTGAACAGCGTCGAGTCGTAGGACACCGCCTGCTCGAAGGTCTTCTCCGCCGCGTTCAGGTCGCCTCGCGCCATCTGGCTGACGCCCCAGTTGTTCAAAAGCGCCGCCGGCTGCGGGCTGAGCTTGACCGCCTTGGCATAGAGCTCATCCGCCTTCTTCCAGTTCTTGTCCTGGTCGGCGACCATGGCCTCGATCATGTAGCGGCGCGGCGTCTTCAGGTCGTCGGGAAAGCGTGCCACCATCGAGCGCACCACGTCCCAGCGGTCGAGACGAATGGCGACCAGCGCGTAGTCGATCCGGTCCACCGGCTCGTCCTGGCCCAGCGCCACCAGCTTCTTGAACACCCGGGCGGCTTCGTTATAGCGCTTGGCCCGCGCCAGCGAGCGTGCCAGCCCGCGCCGAAAATCGGCCCGGTCGGGCTCCTTCGCCAGCGCCTTCTGGAAGTATTCGACCCCGGTCTCCGGGTCGCTCGCCGTCAGCATCAGCTGGTTCAGGTTCGCCTCGTCGATCACGTTCGACGCGAGCGGGTCCTTCTTCTGGCTGACGCTTTCACACGCCGAAAGGCCCAGCACCAACACTGCGCCGATCAGCAATCGCGCTGCTCTCATCCCCATTGCCTGTCCCCTCGTTGGTCTCAGTCCGTCTTTGCCTCAGCGGGCGGCGTTGCCTTGCTCGCCGCCGGATTATCGTTGATGCGGTACAGGTCGCTGCCCAATCGCACCACCTGTGGCGCCGCCGCGGGCTCAGACTGCCCCTGCTGGTCGATCCTCTCCAGCGCGGCCTCGGCCCGCTCGAGGTTGCGCTTGATGGCTGCGTTGTGCTGCTCGTCGGCCAGCTTCAGCGCCGCCCGGAAGGCCGTGTGCGCGCCAGCATAATCTTTCAGAAGGAACAACACCACGCCGAGATTGTTCTGCGCGATCGCCGAATCCGGCGCCATGTCGCGCGCCCGCTCCAGATAGCGCTTGGCCGTGTACAGCAGGCCCTGCTGGCGCGCGGCGATCCCGGCGCCGGTCATCGCCTGGGGGCTCATGCCCTCGAGGCTCACCGAGGTCAGGAAGGCCTGCATCGCCAGCGCCGGCTCGTTCTCGCCGAGCAGGCGATTGCCCAACTCCAGATAAGTCTGCTTCGGCGCCGGCTGCAGCTGTTCCGGCGGCTTGAAGGCCACCTTCTGCGCCGTCCCGGCACAGCCTGCACAGCTCAGCGCGGCGAGCGCAGCGACCGTCAAGCGCAGCGCATGGCGCCGCAGCGGAATCATTGCGGCATGACCGGCGTCCCTCCCAGGCCACCGAGGGCGCGGAGGATCATGATGAAGGACGGGCCGATCAGGATCAGCACCAGCGGCGGCACCGTGAAGGCCATGGTCCCGAGCGTCAGCTTGGTCGGAAGCACGTTCGCCTTCTCCTCCGCCCGGGTCAGCCGCTTGTCCCGCATTTCGGCGGCATAGACCCGCAGCGCCTGGGCGACCGAGGTGCCGAACGAGGTCGACTGGATCAGCACCGTGACGAAGGAACTGATGTCGGTGACGGCGGTGCGCGCGGCGAAGTCGCGCAGCACCTGGATGCGGTCCTTGCCGGCGCGGAACTCGTGGCTGACGAGCTGGAACTCCTCGGCCAGCGGTCCGGCCGACTTCTTCATCTCGTCGCCGACGCGGGCCATCGCCTGGTCGAGCGACTGGCCGCCCTCGATGCAGACCAGCATCATGTCCATCGCGTCCGGGAAGGCGTTCTGGATCTCCGTCTTGCGGCTCTCGACCTTGCGCCGAACCATGTAGCTCGGCAGAAAATAGCCGATCATCGCGAGCAGGCCCGAGACGACGCTGCCGAAGACCATGTTCGGCTTCTCGGGCGTGAGGATGAACACGATCACGCCCACGACCAGCAGGCCGATCGCCAGCGCGGCCCGGGCGAAGTAGAACTTGCGCACGGCGGCCCCGCCGCGATACCCGGCCGCGCGCAGCATCTTGCGCACCTCGCCGAGCTCTTCCTCGTCCTTGGGCTCGAGGAACTCGGCCAGACCCTTCAGGCTGCCGTCGTCGCGGTCGTCGCGCAGGCTGACCAACTCCGATTTCAGCTTCTCGTCCGAGAAGTTGAAGCGCTCGAGCGGGTCGCGCGTCTTGCGCAACACCATGGGCAGGGCGATGACCATCATGACCACGCCGATGGCGGCGAGCACGTAGAACGGCGCCGCCGGCCCGTAGGTCTGGATCAGGAGATGCCAGGCGTTGCCGATGATGCCGCCCGACCCCTGTGTCGCCTGTGCGTGCATGGCGAAGCTACCTCATACCTTGATGTTCACGAGCCAGCGCATGAAGATGACGTTCACCACCAGCAGGATAAAGGTCAGAATGGCCCCCGGCATGAACAGCGGGTGGTCCGAGACCCGGTCGTAGTAGTTTGGCTGCACGACCTGCACCAGCAGCAATGCGATGATCGGGAAGACCGAGAGGAACCATCCCGACCAGCGCGCCTCGGCGGTGATCGCCCTGACCTTGCGGAACAGCTTGAAGCGGGCCCGGATGACCTTGCTGAGCCCGTCCAGGATCTCGGCCAGGTTGCCGCCCGAGGTCGCCTGGATGCTCATGGCGATGGCGAGGAAGCGCAGGTCCGGCACCGGAACGCGCTCGGCCATGCGGTCGATCGCGTCGGTCACGGACATGCCATAGGTGGCCTCGTCCGCGATCAGGCCGAACTCGGTGCCCAGGGGGTCGGCCATCTCCTTGGCCACGATGCCGATTGCCGCGGTCATCGGGTGGCCGACGCGCAACGAGCGGACCATCAGGTCGAGCGCATCGGGCAGCTGCTCCTCGAATTGCGAGATCCGCTTCTTCGCCTTGCCACGCAGCCAGATATAGAAGGCGGCATAGCCGGTCACCAGCGCCACGACGATGCGGATCTGTATCACGGCACCGGTGAACATGGTGAGCAGCAGGAAGGCCATGATCGTCAGGCCGACCAGCGCCCCGACGATCTGCACGACGGAAAGCGTGATGGCGGCATGGCGCGCCATCTCGACCAGCGGCCCGACCACGGGCAAGCGCTCGTTCTTCTCCGAGCCCTCGCGCTCGAGGCGCAGGATGTTGAGCACTTCCTCGGTGTCGCGGCCCTGCTGCAGGAGGGCCAGGCGCCGGTTGACCTTTTTCTCGCGCTTGAGCGTCTTGCCGTAGACGAGGAGGTAGACGCCCTCCACCATGAAGAAGACGCCGACGAAGATGAAGGCGTAGATCAGCGGCTGGAACAGCATTCCCGTGCGCCTCCCTGGCTCCTAGAGCTCCGGCTTGAACAGGCTGGACGGCAGCTCGTAGCCCCACTGCTTGAAGCGGTCGGTAAACTTCGAGCGGATGCCGGTGGCCTGGTAGCGGCCGATGATGCGGCCCTGGTTGTCGGTGCCCTGCCGGTTGAACTTGAATGTCTCCTGCATGGTGATGACGTCGCCCTCCATGCCCACAATCTCCGAGACCGAGAGCATGCGCCGCTTGCCGTCGGACATGCGCGCCACCTGGACGATGACGTCGACCGCCGCAGCGATGTTGGCGCGCACCGCCTTGAGCGGCAGCTCGATGCCCGACATGCCGATCATGTTCTCGATTCGGCCCAGCGCGTCGCGCGGGCTGTTGGCGTGGATCGTCGTCATCGAGCCGTCATGGCCGGTGTTCATCGCCTGCAGCATGTCGATGACCTCGTCGCCGCGGCACTCGCCGACGACGATGCGGTCGGGGCGCATGCGCAGGGCGTTGCGCACCAGGTCGCGGATCGTCACGGCGCCGCTGCCCTCGATGTTCGCTGGGCGCGATTCCATGCGCGCCACGTGCTCCTGCTGGAGCTGCAGCTCGGCCGTGTCCTCGATGGTGACGATGCGCTCCTCGTTCGGGATGAAGCTCGACAGCGCATTCAACGTCGTCGTCTTGCCCGAGCCGGTGCCGCCAGAGATCAGCACGTTGAGCCGGGTGCGCACGCAGGCGTGCAGGAACAGCGCCATCTCCTCGGAGAAGGCCCCGCCCTCGATCAGCCGGTCGACCGTGAACGGCATCTTGGCGAACTTGCGGATCGAGAGCAGCGGTCCGTCGAGCGCGCAGGGCGGCACCATCGCATTGACGCGGCTGCCGTCGGCGAGACGGGCGTCCACCCAGGGCTGGCTCTCGTCGACCCGGCGGCCGACCGCCGAGACGATCTTGTTGATGACCCGCATCAGGTGCCCGTTGTCCTTGAACTGCACCGGGCTCAGCTCCAGCTTGCCGTGCCGCTCCACATAGCACTGTGAATAGGTGTTGACGAGAATGTCGGTGATGGTCGGGTCGGCCAGGAGCGGCTCGAGGGGGCCCAGCCCCGTGACCTCGTCAACCAGGTCCCTGACCAGCTGCTCGAACTCGGCCCGGTTCAGCACCAGGTCGCTGCCGACCAGCTCCTCGCGCACGATTTCGCCGATCTCGTGGCGCAACTCCTGCTCCGAGACCTTCTCGATCGCGCTGAGGTTCAGCGTCTCCAGCAGCTTGCGATGCAGGTCGACGCGCATGTTGAGCAGCCGTCGGCGCCGCTTGCCGTCGTTGTCGACCTCCGCCAGTGCCGCCCCGCCGCGATCGCCGTTCAGCTTCAGCCGGGTCGCCGCCATGGAATGGGCGTTTTCTGTCACCGCCCGCTCGGCGGTCTCAGCACCCGCGCCGCCATTGATGGCGACCACAGGCGTCTCCTTGACCACCGCCTCGCCCTTCGCATTGCGCATCCGCCGGAACATGTCAGCCCGTCCTTATCGCCTGTACCCCATATTCACGCCGCTCAGCCCGCGGCCGCGGCCTTCTCCGTCTCCTCGCTGAGGAATTTCTCCACCATGCGCACGACTTCCTTGCGCACCGGATTGGACCGCGCGCCTTCGGCCAGCGGCACGCCCTGGTCGCAGCAGTTCACCACCTGCTTGCCGCCATCTGGCACCATGTGGAGGAAGGCGATCCCGAGGCTCTCGCCGACACGCTTGACGCGCGTCTTGCCCGACAGGTCGGTCATGCCGGGCGCCCGGTTCAGGACGAAGCGCAGCTTGTCGAGGTTCATGTCCTCGGCCTTGAGCGTGCGCAGGAACCGGTACATGTTCTGCGCCGAGCGCATGTCGGTCTCCATGACCGCGTAGAAGTCGTCCGCCGCGGCATAGACCTTCTCGGACCAGTTCATCAGCGCCTGCGGCAGGTCGACCACCACGTAGTCGAAGCTCTCCCGCGCCAGGCTGACAATGGCGTCCACGTCGGCCGGCGAAACGATATCGAGCGGCAGCGCATCGCGCGGGGCCGTAAGCACGTGCAGCCGGTCCTTGTAGGTGCTCAGGGCCTGGGTCAGGCTGGTGGCATCGAGGTTCGAGGCCTCCGAGACCAGCTCGTAGACCGCCTCCCGGCGCGGCACGTCGAGGAAGGTCGCGATCGAGCCGTACTGGAAGTTGAAGTCCATGAGTGCCACCCGCCGGCCCTCGCGCCGGGTGCTCTGCGCGAGCTCCCAGGCGAAGTTGACCGCCATGGTGCTCGAGCCGACGCCGCCGGCGATCGCGTAGAAGGCGACCACCTTGCCGAGCCGGCGCTGCGCGGTGCTCATGGTCACCGCCGGCAGATTGCCGCTCGAGCGCGCCATGCGCAGCCGGTCGATGGCGTCCATGAGCGCGCCGGCCGGCTCGGGATAGGGGGCGAACTCGGTGACCCCCTCGCGCATGATCCGGTGCATGGTGCGCGACGAGATGTCGCCCACGACCAGCAGCACCATCAGCCCGCATTCCCGCGCCAGCCGGATCTGCTTGGCCGCCGTCTCGACCGTGTCCGCCTCGTCCGAACTCAGCGCCACGATGACGAAGGAATCCTCGCCGCTGGCAATCGCCAGCATGTTCTCGGCATCGTCGGGGCTCACCTCGAGCCACTGGTCCTCGCCGAAATTGCTGTTGAGGTCGTGGACCAGCGCCTCGACCGAGGCGAAGCCGTCGGAGAACACCAGGGCCTCCGGGGCCGACTCCGCTGTCTCGCGTCTGAACGAAAGCGCCATCTGGTCGGCCTCCTGGTCAGCCTCTCCGGGCACGGTCCGGCGATTCGCGCGTACCCAGTGTGCGGTCAATTGATGGCGCCGATGAGGCAAGGCGGCCACAGTCCGGGCCCGCCTTGCGGCGCCGACGCTCTCCACCCCTCGGGGCAACCCCGGCACACCCCGTCGCGGCGGCGCCGACCCGCCAGCATTCGGGCGTCACCGCGACAAGAGACCGAGGGCAGTCAATCGTCAAACCCATTCCCGTCACGACACCGGGCTCGGCAGGTCATCCCGTCATCTGGCGCGCGCAGCCCGACCATTCCCGATCCTAATCAAGATTCAAAAAGAAATACAGAAGTCATGGATCGGGCGCCGGGAAATCCGCGGCGCCCGATCGTCGCATCACTTGGTGTTGCTCTTCGCCTCGGCGGTCTTCGTGCCGCTGCCGACGTACCTCTCGTAGAGGCGTTGGGCGAGCCGGCCGTCCATGCCCGCACCGACATAGCCGCGGGTGAAGCCGGCGACCGAGGTCACCGCGCGGCGGTTGCGCCGCTCCCGTCCCTGGGTCTGCACCACCGGGTCGTTCTCGCCGTGCGACTCGACCGCGTCCAGCCGGGTGCGCTTGACGCCCCTGCTGACGAGGTAGTTCACGACGGAGCGGGCACGCCGCAGGCCAAGCGCCTGGTTGTAGCTCTTGGTTCCGACCAGGTCGGTATTGCCCACGACGCTCATGCGCACGTCCCCGTGCTCCCTGAGCCAGGCGGCCTGCTTGTCGAGCGCGGCCCGTGCCGTCGAGTCGAGCCGGGAGCTGTCGAAGGCGAACGTCACCGTGTCGGGCACGGCGGCGCGGAAGGCCGCATTTAGCGACCTGATTCGGCTGGCCGGATTTCCATAGGCGATCTGGGCGTTGATGTTTTGCGCCGTCGCCACGCCATAGAGATGGGAGTGCGCCCCCTCGCCGGCCGGACCGGTGATCGATGAACAGCCAGCCAGCGCGACTCCGGTGGCCAGAACTGCGATGATTGTCAGCTTCTGCATGTCAGTTCACTCCACCACATATCCGAATTTGCCGTCGAATTCCTGGCTCTGGACCATTCCCGGAGCGCCACCGGCCTCCGTCTTGCCCATGAGGAAGAGCTCGAACTCGTTCGGGATCCGCACGTGATCGATCGGCAGCGAAAGCTCCGAGCCCGTCACCGGTGTCACCAGATGCGCGGTGACGATGACCACCAGCTCGGTCTCGCCGCGTGAGAAGTTGGTCGAGCGGAACAGGGTCCCGAGCACCGGCAGGTCCCCGAGCCAGGGGAACTGGCTGATGGCGTCGTTGAAGTTGTCCTGCAACATGCCCGCGATGGCAAAACTCTCACCGTCACGCAGCTCGATCGCGGTAGTCGCCCGGCGCACATTGAAGATCGGGATGTTGTTGCCCTGCACGGCGCTGACCGGGATGCCCGCATCCGTTTGATCGATGGACGAGACCGAGGCCGAGACAGCGAGATTGATCAGGTCGTCGTCCAGCACCGTCGGCGTGAAGTTGAGCGCGACGCCGACCTCCTTGAACGTGACGTTCACCTCGTTGTCCTTGGTGACCTGCGGGATCGGCACGTCCTGGCCGGCGAGGAACTTCGCCTGGTTGCCCGAGAGCGCGACCAGGTTCGGCTCGGCCAGCGAGCGTGCGAACCCCTTCTGCTCCAGAGAGTTCAGGACGACACCGACGCCGAAATCGCCGAGCTTGGCAATGACGCCGAGCGCGCCGAACGCCTTCGGAGCGGAGAAGCTCGAGACCGGCGAAAGCCCGGTCCCGAAGGTCGGGTCGGGCTTGGCCGCCGCGCCGCTGAAGATGCCGGCGCCGACCTTGCTTCCGGTATGCTCGAGCCAGCTGTCGAAGCCCAGGTTCTTTGCCGCCGAGCGCGACATCTCGGCCACGCGCACCTTCAGCATCACCTGCTGCGTGCCGCCCACCGTCATCATGTTGATGGCGCCCTTGCCGACATAGGACTCGGCCAGCCGCATGGCGCGGTCGACCTTGGCGGCGCCGGAGACGACGCCGGAAAGCACGACGCCACCGCCCGACAGCCGCACGTCGATCGGCTCCTTCGGAAGCAGCTTCTTGAGATGCGCCTTGAGCTCGGAGAGGTCCGGTATGACGCGGACCGTGACATTGGTGATCAGCTTGCCGTTATCACCCAGAAGCGTGAGCGAGGTCGCGCCCCGGGTCTTGCCGAAGATGTAGACCGACCGGTCCGACAGCGGCGAGACGTCCGCAATCTTCGGATCGGCAACCGAGACCTCGACGAAGGGTTGCGAGCTGTCCACCACGATGGCGCGGCCGATCAGCACGGTGATGTTGTTCGACGCCAGTCCCCGCGCGAGATGAAGGACCGAGCCGGACGCCATCGGCGCGCTCGGCACCGGAGCCGTCGAGCCCTTGCTGGTCGGCGCCTGCACGGTCTTCGCCGACGTGGTCGCCGTCTGGCCGGTCGGCGCCTTCTCGATCTTCGCGATCTGCGCCGCCGCCTGGTCCTGTCCCCAGGAGAGCCCGCCCAAAAGACAGGCTGCCAGCCCGATCGCGAGCAGCTTTCTGATGCCCTCTACCATGTTCCTGCGTGCCCCCCGAGCATGGTTGAAACGTTGCAATTGCGCACGAAAAGTAAACAGCAATTCATTCTGTGACTCAAGCATTTGTCACAGGCAGTTCTAGCAAGATCGGAGAAAATTGTGGCCTTTCGGCCTCAGTTGGCGGCTGCTCCACCCGCCTTCGTACCGGCCTTTGCGGCATTTGCATCCGCAGGTTGTCCGGTGGTCGGGTCTTGCAGGTTCACATCCGTCACGCTGGTGCCCCGGCGCACACGCACCATCGGCGGTGCCGCACTCGCCGGCTTGGAAAAGTCGTTCAGCTGGTCTTCCGTGACCGGCTTGATCTTGCCCTCGGCGTTCTGTCCCATGCCGCGCAGGGTCAGCGTCAGGCGGCCGAGTTGCTGGGCCAGCGCCAGCTTCTGCGCGTCCGTCGTGTCGACCTCGACCGTCACCATGCGGAACACATGGGCGGACGACACTTGCGTGTTGGTCCTCTGGTCCACGGCGATGACCGGCACGTCCTGCATGATGACGCTGCTGACGAGCTGCTTGTCGATGCTGCGGATCAGCATGATGTCGACGCGGTCGCCCGGGCCGACGAATCCGGCCACGCCCGCCGTGGCATCCACGCTGATCGCCACCGCCCGCTTGCCCTGGGCAAGATTCATCGACATGCGCGGCGATTCGCCCTTCTTGGTGATCTTGCTCGCGAGCACGGGCTCGCCCGGCTCGATCGTGCGCAGCACGACCCTGTGCTCGTTGCCCTTCTTTCCGAGCAGGGCCTCGACCGAGGTGAAGCTGCCCGGCGGCACGGCCGACTTCGGCCACTCGACCCACTGCAGGTCCTTGGCCTTGAGCTTGGCCCCGTAATCAAGCTTGTGCTTGGCGACCAGCACGCGCACCGTCTCGGGCCCGCGCTGCGCCATCGAGGCCTTCATCTCGTTGAAATACTGCGAGGCGAAAAACAGCGCGCCGCCCGAGAGGGCGACACCGAAGACAAGAACCAGAACCGCGATGATTCTCATCGGAAGCTCCTGGCCTTTGCGGGAGCCGGAGGCGCCCGCCGCGCGGCGGGCGCCTCGCTAGACCGGCCGCAATTAGCCGAAGGTGGAGGTGCTCGGCGCGTTGCCGACGTTGACGCCCGTGCCCGCACTCTTCAGGTTCGAGTCGATTTGCGAGACGAGCGGCGACACGCCGTTCTTGAAGATCGTGTAGACGACGAGGATGCCCAGCAGCAGGACACCGGCGGTCAAGGCCACCCAGTCGATGGTCACGGCGCCAGCTTCATCGCTGAGGAAGTAGGAAAACATGGTCATTGAACCCTCCAGACGTGTTTGGTCGGATTTCCTGGTACAACCCAGATCGACAAGACACTTCGCGTCGAACCCCTTTGACGCGGACCGGGATTGAACCTTTCCGGCCTGTGCCCCGCGACTTATTCCATACCATCAAAGCGCGCTTCGACAAAGCAAGATTTAACGAATAACTTCGCAAATCGCGATGTTTAGCGTAAAATATGAAAGATTCAGTCGAATATGCGGCACCCGGCACGCAACTATGGGGGGATTGGGGCACAATGCGGCACAATCATGGCGGGGCGGGGCGCCGGATGGCCGGGTTGGCGCTGCTCTTTTTCGGAATCAGTCTCACCCTCGGTGATTCGCAGGCGCTGGCCGGGATTCTCAAGCTCAAGCACGGCGTGCGTGTCGGGGACCTCTCCGCGATGCATATCGAGCGCGTGCCGCGCCCGGGCCAGCGCCGCTTCGCCCGGCGCAGGCCGGCGCCCGACCGTCCCGCAGTGCAGAGCCCGGAGTATGCCTGGTTCTGGCACGAGCACGCCCCCGACGCCCCGCCCAGCGCGGCACACTGGGCCGAAGCACTGGCGAGCGTCGAGGCCCGGCGCGCCACGGGCGGCGCCACCTTCGATCCGGCCCGGCTAAGCGAGATCGCGCGGCGCTACGAGCCGCAGATCGCCGCCGCCGCGCGCAGCCACGGCGTCTCCGAGCTGTTGCTGCTCGCCGTCATCGCGGTGGAGTCCGCGGGCAAGCCGCGCGCCGTCAGCCCGAAGGGCGCGCGCGGCCTGATGCAGCTGATCCCCGCGACCGCCCGGCGCTTCGGCGTCGGCGACAGCTTCGACCCGGCCGACAACATCGAGGGCGGCGCCGCCTATCTCGACTCACTGCTGCAGACCTTCGGCGACGACCCGATCCTGGCCCTGGCCGGCTACAATGCCGGCGAGGGCGCGGTCGAGGAGCACAAGGGCGTGCCCCCCTTCGCCGAGACGCGCGACTATGTGGTGAAGGTGTTCGACGCGCTTGCCGCCGCGCGGAGCCTCTGCGCCGCCCCGGCGGACGGCCCGCGCCAGCCCTGCGGCTGGCCCGGCGCGCCGGCGGGCTGACGCCTCACGCGCCCAGCTCAGGCCGGTCGCGGTACTCCTCCAGCGCCTCCGGGTTGGCCAGCGCCTCCTTGTTCTTCACCTCGCGCCCGTGCACCACGTCGCGCACGGCCAGCTCGACGATCTTGCCCGACTTGGTGCGCGGCACGTCGCCGACCTCGAGCACCTTCGCCGGCACGTGCCGGGGCGAGGCGCCTTCGCGGATACGCGCCTTGATCCTGTGGATCAGCGCCTCATCCAGCACCGCGCCCTCGTTGAGCCTGACGAACAGCACCACGCGCACGTCGCCCTGCCAGTCCTGGCCGATCACCAGCGACTCCGCGACCTCGGGCAGCTGCTCGACCTGGCGGTAGATCTCGGCAGTGCCGATGCGCACGCCGCCCGGGTTCAGCGCGGCGTCCGAGCGGCCATAGATAATCACGCCGTCATGGGCGGTGATCTCGGCGAAGTCGCCCTGGCACCAGGCGCCGGGGAAGCGCTCGAAATAGGCCGCCCGATAGCGCGCGCCATCCGGATCGTTCCA